>CAJPTB010000063.1 GCA_905373325.1 uncultured Ancrocorticia sp. | reverse complement strand
GCGGGTTGTTCGAACGGCACGCCGCCGGACGCGTTGGGCTGTTCATCAAGGCGGTCCGGCCGAAACGGCCGTCTGTCCGAAGCGACGGTCTGTCCGAAAGGTTGCACTGCCTGGGTATGAAGATTGTGCTGCCCGGGTGCGAAGATTGCGCTGTCCGGGTGTGCATCGAAATGCTGACCGCAATGGTGTGCCGCACTGGGCGTGCGGGGCGCGGCGAACCTGCGCTTGCAAATCGGCTGCCATGCTTCGGTCCCGCGGGAGTCGGCCGGCGGGGTGCCGACATGGTCGGGCGGGCGCATGCTTCCTAGGCGCGGTTGCCTGCGGCGGCTTCCGTAGGATGCGGAAGATGATCCCGATTCATTGTTGATAAAATCAAAAAATCTCAGAAAAGATAGTTTCATTCGGATTCTTGACGATCGACGTTTGACGCATGCTTTATGTGAACTTCAAGAGTCGTGTCTCTGCTGAATGTGTGTGTTTTTGTTTTGGGCGTGTTTGGCATGGTGGGCGTAGTCATGTTTGGTTGGTTGCGGGGGTGCGAATTTTAGGTCGGCCAGGGCGGCGTTTTCTGTGGGGTTACGCGCCCGAAATGTCATTATGTCATGCATGTGCAAAGGTGGGTTGTGGAAAAAGGGGTGCGCAAGGCGGGTGGGGGTGCTAACGTTAGGTCTTGACGGTGCTGTAGGTCCTCGCGGCGGCGACAGGTTGGGTGTGCATGCACGGCCATATTGGTCCGAGGTCGGGGCTTGCGGGCCGTCGGCGTCGTCCGCGCGAGCGTGCGGGCGAAGCGTTTTTCGACAGACAACTTTCTTTGGATGGGAAGGGTGGTATGCGTGTCTCAATTCCGTCTTGATCGGGACAAGTTCGATCAGCGGCTCGGCCGTCTGGAAAAGGACGGCGAAGCATTCGACAAGGCCCAGAACGAGTTTGCTCTGGGGGCTCAGGCGGCCACAGGAGCAATGGCCTCGGCCCCGGCCCCCGGCGGGCAGAACAGCGCCGGCATCGGCGAGCTTGACCAGTTCTACGCTCCGCTGCACACGACGCTCTTTGCCTCCGAGCGCGAGCTGCAGGCGGTCTCGCGTGGGCAAAAGCACTGCATCGGCCAGCTGCGGGAGGCGGTCGCCTCCTTCGAGGGCGTGAACGAGGCCGAGCGGGCCAAGTACCTGGAGCGTCTGGCGGCATTGGACGGCAAGTTCACCTACCGACGCCCCCAGGAGATGCAGGAGTTCGTTGAGGCCTATGCGCAAGCCCGCAACCTTGTCGACGTCTTTTCGCAGTGGGGAGGCAAGTGATGGGCACGCCGCACGCCGACCGGCTGTACAAGATGGAGTCATGGCGCACGAGCGCCCTGGAGGATTCCCACCGGCATTTGGCGTCCGTCAGCCAGTCCTTGACCCAGATCGCCACGGGCAACCGCGAGGTCGCCGCCGACCTCGGACTCGAATGCGCCACCGCGCGGGCGGCCTGCGCCAGTCTTGACCGGCTGGCCGGGCGGATGCTCACCCAAGCCGATGCGCTCAAACAGATCGTCAAATCCTCCACCGACGTCCTCAACGCAGGAATCGACGCCAGAAACGAAAGCGTCGAAATCCAAGCCAAACTCAAACAAGTCAACGAGACCCTCGACAAGGCAGGGTCGGCCAATGGTGCGTTGCCTGCCACAGCTTCTGGTGTGGCGGCGGCTGAGGTTGAGGCTCAGCGTCAGGCGGCGCATGCTGAGATTGATTCGTTGGCGAAGACGTCGTTGTCCAAGCTCAACGAGCGGACCCTGGCTGCCATTGACAGGCTTCCGCTCCACGACCAGGCCTCCGCTGGCCATGTCGGCCGTCCTTTGGCCGGCGGGCAGGCCGGCCGCGAACTTGTGGCAGGGTCAAACGCAGGGTCACCGACGCGGTCGGCTGCGGCTTGGGGCGCGTCGGTGGACACTTCCCTCGGCAGCCCCGGACGCCATGCCGGGCCCCACGACTCCCTAGGCGTCGGTCCCTCAGGCGGAAGCGGCTCTGCGGGTGGTCCGGTTGGTGGGGGTGCCTCGTTACAGGCCTCGCACTACGCGCCGCCGCCCTCTGGCGCGATCACGTCGTCGGGTTCGCCCACCGGCGTGGTCGGGCATTCGCCTACGGTGCACAACCCGCTGGCATCGGCCGCGGCGATCACGGGAGGGACGGGAGTGGCCGGCTACAAGGCTTACCAAGCCGCACGCGCGGCCCGCGCGGCGCAAACGCCCGCCGCGCGTTCCTCTGTCATCCGTGCGGCGGGAGCCTCACCTTCGGCCTCTTCGTCCCTGTCGACACGGGGGATCTTGCGAGGAGCGACCACGGCTGTCCGCACCCCAACGGCTTCGGGCCGCCTGGCCGGTGCTGTGCGGGGCGGTGCCACCGGGATCGCCCGCCCTGCCTCGACAGCCTCTGGCCGTTCCGCCGGGATCGTTCGTGGAGCGACTACCGCTGTGCGCACCCCGACAGCCTCGACAAACGTCTCTGGCCGCTCGGCCGGGATCGTTCGTGGAGCGACCACGGCTGTGCGCACCCCGACGACCTCGGCAGCTTCGGCCGGGCAGTCTGGTGGGCGAACCCCGGCCCGGGGATCAGGGGCCCGTGTGCTGACCGGCGGACGCACCCCAACCGCCAACGGCACTGGCTCCTCCCAAAGAGCCGGCTCGTCTCGCGGGGTAGGTGCCTCGCGAGGTGCGGGCTCTTCTTCGCGCGGAGGATTGGCCGCCCGCAGCGCCTCATCGGTCGAACGCACGCCAACCGGGCAAACAGGGCGCGGCGCAACACGAACCGCGGCTCCCGCCAGAGGCCAAACCCCTCCCGGCAGGCCGTCCCCGTCCGGTACACGCCAGGTTCGCAGCGGGTCGTCCGCGCGGGCTCTGTCGAGTCTGACCGGCAGGTCCGACAAGAAGAACACGCGCCGCCGGGACAGTGAAACACCCCAGTCGCTCCCGGTCTCTCCTTACGAGGACGACAAGACCGTGACCTTCCTCGAAGCAGGACGCCGCGAAGAAAACAACGAGACTCAACGTCGATAAGGCGCAAACACACAACAAACGGGTGGGTGCGGGCACCGGTTGGCCCCCGCACCCACCCGTTCCGCGTTGGCCGAGCCGCGCCGTTGTCAGTGCGGCTGCGGCCCCTGACCCTTCGGGGAAAGCCCCTGCTGGACCCCAGGCCCCGTCCCTGGTCGGCCTGGCCCAGAAGCCCCAGCCGCTGCCTGTCTTTTGCGTCCAGCTATGAAAGCAACAATTACGACAACGGCCGCGGCTCCTGTGCCGACGCCGACCCATCCCCACACAGGAAATCCGCCAGAGACCGACGATGACACACCAGACCTCCTACCCGAAGAACCGGTCGGCTCCTTGACGGAAGTTGAATTCTGTGGCGTTCGATCACCTTTGGCTGAGACTATGGAACCTCCCCGAGAAAGAAAATCCAGATTCTCTATAGTCACTTTTCGGCCACTTATTTTTCCTTGGGTAGATCTGATGACTTTTCCTGGCATCGTTATTACTATTCGCGTTTTAAAACCGCTTGAATCGTCTTCATCATTATTGCGAGGATAAGTAAGTAAATAAGTATCCTCTTTCTCTATAAAACGGACATTTCCAAAGAACGGTTCGTTTGACGTTACTCTGCAGGTAACGTTTCCTCCTGGAGGTGTAATATCCTCAATTTTGGGGTTCTTTATAAATGTAACTTTCCCCAGAAACATGACGCGAAAATTGTCGCACGTTTGATGGATTTTGGTCATTTTGCCGTCGGAGTCTTCGAAGGTCAGGTCGATCTTCGTGCTTCCGTCGGCTTGGAGCTCGACTGTTCCGTCGATCTTGCATCCGGCCAAAAGGAAAGCGACGACGCCGATCAAGCAGACAATGAGACGGGAAAAGCGTCTTCTGAGGATAGCCATATTCAATCTCCTCAACTCCAGAAAGGGACAGGCGTTCCAAATCCACGGGCGAGCCTGCAAGCCGACCGTGCAAACACCAGCCTAACGTCAAGGGCCTGCTCGGCGGAGGAACTGTCCAAAACGGGGTAAAGCCCCCGACAATGGCCGCAGCGCCAGCAGTGGTCGGCCAGCGTCAGAGCGGTGTTGAGCGGGAGTCAACAGTGAGGAGCTGGAGCCGACGAAGAGATGGCGGCCCGCCCTGGTCAACAGCGGTAAGTCAGAGTTAGCGAGAGCGGCCAAGGCCAGCTATTGCGAGTCAGCGCGAGCAGCGTCGAGCCGGAGCCGGCTGCGGCACGCTAGAGCAGCGGAGAGTCCGCCGCAGCGAATCGGAGCCGACCAGGGCGGGCAACAGTCAGACTGAGACGACAAAGGCCGGTCAGGGCCAGAGCTAGACTGCCACGGCGTGGATCAGCCACGTTGCCACGAAACCGACCAAGCCCGCAGCGGGGAAGGTCAGCACCCAGGCGGTGACGATGTTGCCGGCTATGCCCCAGCGGACGGCCGAGCGCCGCTTCGTCGCGCCCACGCCCATGATCGAGGCGGTGACGGTGTGCGTCGTCGAGATGGGTGCATGCCAGAGAAACGCGGTGGTGTAGAGAACGCTGGCGGAAACCGACTCGGCGACGAACCCTCGCGCGGGGTCGAGGTCGATGATCTTCGACCCCAGAGTCTTCATGATGCGCATTCCCCCCGAGTACGTGCCGAGGGAAATCGCGGCCGCCGCTGAAAGAATGACCCACAGGGGAATGTCCGCGTTGGTGGACGTGTGGTAGCCGCCCGCCGTCAGAGCGATGACGATGACGCCCATCGTCTTCTGCGCGTCCTGGAGGCCGTGGCCCAACGCGATGGCCGCGGAGGAAAAGCGCTGGGCGTAGCGGAATCCGCGCATGGTTTTCCGGTAGGCGGCCTTGGCCATCGCCATCAGCAACAGCTTCATCAGCACGTAGGCGATTGTGAAGCCGACGAGGGGGGAGACGATCATCGGGACGATGACCTTGTCGAAGATGACGCTCCAGTGAACCGCGAAAGACACGGCCAAGCCCGCCCCGGCGAGGGAGCCGATGAGCGCGTGGGAGGACGACGACGGCAGGCCGAACCACCACGTGACGAGGTTCCATGCGATGGCGCCTATGAGGGAGCCCAGCACCAAGACGAGCCCGACCTTTCCGGCGTCGGGCGAAATCTCGACGATTCCGTCCCCGATCGTCTTCGCCACTTCTTGGCCCAGAAGCGCTCCGACGAAGTTCATGACCGCGGCCATTTCGAGCGCCCGCCTGGGAGTCAGGGCGCGCGTGGCGACGGCGGTGGCTATCGCGTTGGCGGCGTCGTGGAAGCCGTTGGTGAAGTCAAAGATCAGGGCGACCACAACGATGACTGAAACTAAAGCGAGGGTGCCCTCCATGCGTCAGGACTCCTTTATGGCGATCGACTCCACCGTCGATGAGAGGTCTTCGAAGGCGTCCAAGGCGCCCTCGAGGGCGTCGAGAACGGCCTTGATCTTGAGCACTTCGAGGGCGTCGGTCCCGCCGTTGAAAAGCTCGGCGATCATCGACCGATAGAGCTTGTCGCCCTGGTTCTCGATTTCGTTGAGAGTCACCCAGTATTCGCGGATGTTCTCGTTGATTGAGGCGAGATTGCCGATGTGGCTCTGGGTCAGCTGCGCGCATTTCTGGAGCAGCTCAACCTGCGTTTTCGCGCCGTCGGGAAGCGTCAGCGGCTTGTAGAGGACGATGTTGTCTCCTGCTTCGTCAATGAGGTCGACGACGTCGTCCAGATCGTCTGCAAGCGAATACAAATCCTCCCTGTCAAAAGGGAGGACGAACGATTGGTTGATGAGCTTCAAGACCGAGTGGCACGCTTCGTCGGCGCCTTGCTCGGCTTCATGCAGTTTCTGCTGCAGCGTCGACCGGTCCGCCGGAGACGCGTTGATGACGTCCGAGAGCCTGTCGGCGGCCGTCACAAGGAAAGAAGCTTGAGTCGCGAGCAGCTGAAACAGCGTGTCGGTCTTCTTGAACTTTGGGGACACTGGGATCTCCTGAATTCGCCTGTGCCGCATTCGTATGGACGCGGTCCAATGTTCAGAATAGGACACATTGGGGACTGGTGACTAATGCGGCCGGACAATGCGGTGGGAAGGGCTGGGGTGTTTGAGAGTCTTATGCTTGGCAAGTCGGAAAAGTTCTATGTGCAGGGCCTGTGCCCCGCGCGTCGCGACGCGGGAGACGCCCCGTCAATCGGATGCTGCACCGTCTCGGATGTCTCCGTCGTCAATCGCAGAAAGATCCAATTAAGAGAGGGCCGCATATATGCGGCCCTCTCCATGAAGGACACCGGACCTGAGAGCGCCAGTCGGCGCGAAGGCCGCTCGCAGCGGCAATAGTTGGAGCCCGGGGCTTTCGCGATCCGATGTCTGAAATGAGCATAACACGGCCATGTAGGGTGTGTCACGTTCTTGCGCGCGGGCCGGACGCGGGCTGCCCGTGCGCTTTCGACGGCCGGGGCGGGATGCGAGCGTGCCTCCCAGGGAACCCGCGCGACTCCCGGGGCGCGGTTTCGGCCGCCGGGCGCGCGGTTCCACGTTGCGCGCCTTAACGTGCAAGAATTCGAAGTATGAGCGATTCGAGCAATCCCGACGAACCGACTGTGACGTCGAGCCCCTATGCCGCGGCTGAGCGCGCCAAGAAGGCTCGGATCGCGGGAGACGGCGCGTCGGCCGTTTCCCGGGAGCGGGAAGGCGGCGCATCGTCGAAGCTCCCGTCGATCTCCTTCACGCCCAAGGCGGCGGCGCTCGTGACTTCCTTTTGCGCGGCCGTGGCGCTGGGCGCCGCAGGAATAGTCGCCGCCTTTGTCTACGAAAAAGGCCCGTGCGCCGCCCAATGCCCCGACGGGAACTGCGGGACTGTGGACCTTGACGTGTGCAACGGCGACGCTTTCGTGGCGCCGTCGGCGATCCCGGGCGTCGTCGTCATGTTGGGCTTGGCGGCCGTCGTCGTCGGCGGGTGGCCCGAAGCGGCCCGGATTCGCAACCCGAGGCTCGCCCGCGGAGTCCTTTCGCTCGTCGCAGCAGCCTCCGTGCTCGCGGCGTCGGCCGGGTACGAGAGCCTCGCCTTCGTCGCCGCCGGCTCCATTTTCCTCTGTTTCATGGCGGAAATGCTTCGAAAGGACGGCCGCGAGAACCTGTTGGGGAGCGTTTCGGCGACCTTCCTCGGTGCGATCCTGATCGTCGCCTCCGGCTTTTGGCCCCTGCTGTTGCGCAACTACGAAGCGGGGGCGGTGGTCCTTGCGGGCATGTGCCTGCTGATCGGCGGGCTCGGCCGATACGCCTCCGCATCCGATGCGTCGAGCAGTCCCGCCAGGCTCATCGCCCGCAGTTTCTTGTACTCCTTCGCGGGCGGCGCGATCTATCTGTACGTCACCGGCCTCGGCTTTGAAACTCGGTCCCTTGCCTGGCTGGCCGCGATGGCCCTCGCCTTCGGCGCGACCTCCGGACTGGCCGACGGCGCAGCCCGAAGCCGCGTCGCATCGACGAAGGCGGGCGCCGCCGCCCTCGCCGTCGTCCCGCATTGCGCTCTTGGCGTCATCGTCTATGCCCTCAGCTTCGCCGTCTCGTAACCTGGAGCCATGGTGTTCAGCATCCCGGAGGGCCTCGCGCCCGAAACGTATCCCATGGCTTGGATTGTCGGCTCATGGAAAGGCGCGGGCATCCTCGAGTACGAGGGCATTGAAGCTTCGGCTTGTCTCCACGAGCTGACGGTCGACAACGACGACGGCGGCCCCTACCTGCGCATCGAATCCCAGGTGTGGCTCGCGCGAGAGGAAGCCGGCGCGGTCGACAGGGAGGAGCCGGGGCTGTCCGCTTACTCCCGCCTCACAAAAGACACGCTGTGGACGCGCTCGTCCGGGTTTGTGCGCGCGGCTCCGGGAGCGGAAAAGCACGATGGCGCAACGGTGCTCGAAGCCGTGAGCGCCAACCCCGCCGGGCACGCGATCACGTGGGCCGGCCTCATCGACGGCCCGCGCCTCCAGTTCGCGGCGGACGCGATAGCCGCAGTCCCCACGGCCGCGGCTTTCGAGGGCGCGAAGATCGTCGCGGGCCTCGTGCAGTCAGACCTGTTCTATGCCTACGACATCGCTGCCTTCGGGCACGAGATGCGGACGTATATCGCCGGCCGGCTCTCCCGAGACGAGGGCTGATGGGCGAGCTCGAAAAGGCCTTCTTCTCGGATTTTGAAGGCGCGGCCCTCGGGACCTTCAAAGGCGCCGTCTTCCCCGAAGACATCCGCAATCCTTCGGGCGGCGGAGCCGCTGGCGGCGAAAGCGCGGCGGGCGGCGCCGACGGCGCTTTAGACGAAGGCGTCGTGGACCGCCGGGACGCCTCGGCCGGCGCTGCAAACGACGGCGTTGCGGGCGTCGACGCACACGTGCCCGCCCACTACGGCGACCCCGCGGGGGAGTGGCGCGCGCTGAAAGAAGGGCGCGGATTCACGGTTGTGGGGCTCGACGTCGTCGCCGTGCGCGGAGCCGACAGACGCCGCTGGCTGCACTCGCTGCTGAGCCAGGCGCTCGCGGACATCGCTCCCGGCGCCTCGACCGAGGCACTTCTCTTCAGCCCGTCCGGGCACATCGAGAACGGCGCGTTCGTCTACGACGACGGCGACGCCGTTTGGCTTTTGTGCGACCGGGGCGACGGTCGGCGATGGGCGGACTTCCTGAACTCCATGGCATTTACGATGCGCGTGGAAGTGAATTTGCGTGAGGATCTGCTGACGGTCGGAGCCTTCGTTCCCGCTGGCGCATCTCGGCGAGCGGAGGCGGCGGGGTCGCCCTCGGGGGGCGCCGGCCCGGAGGCGGATGG
>CAJPTB010000062.1 GCA_905373325.1 uncultured Ancrocorticia sp. | reverse complement strand
CCCGACGCTGCGCACGGTGAGCTACGCTCGGGCCATGAGGTTGTCGAGCGTTGTCATTCGTCCTCCTCGGTCGGATGAAAAAGATAGGGGACCTCGGCGAGGATCACCCCGGGTTCGTGGCGCAAATCGGCTATGACGCTCGGCATCGACCTTCGCAGGAAATATCCCTCCCAAACGCCCGCCGCGAGGATCCTCTGGTAGAAGACCGCCACGACGTCGCCCGGATGCATCTGGTGCAGAGAGTGGACGTAGTCGACGATGTGCCCGCGCGTGGCCCCCTGCGGCGTGCCGAGAACCGTGAGGTCGACGGGAAGGCCCGCCTCCTTCCAGTCGTCGCGAAGCTGGCGCGTGCGTTTTGGATCGAAATCGACCGTCAGGGCGGTCAGGCTCGACAACCTCATGGCCCGAGCGTAGCTCACCGTGCGCAGCGTCGGGTCATCGACCACGCTGACGAGCACGACTCCGTGGATGCGCGTGGGCAGGCGGCGGCCCGCCGAAAGGTTCGCCACGGCGAGGGTTCGGGCGACTTTGCCCATGCTCCGGCGCGCCAGGAGCATGATGAGCGCGGGAACCGCCAGGCCGACGAGGGAGACGGCAAGCCATGTGCGTTCGATGAAAACCGTCAGGCCGATCCCGGCGCCGCACACGCCCGCCATGGCGGCGAAGGCCCATTTCGTCAGGCTCGCGCTCCTGCGCTCGGCCCGCTCCAGCGACTCTTTGAGGATTCCGACAGAGCGCAGCGTCATCGCCACGCACGTCAAGCCGAAGTGCAGGAACGCGCAGACGACGAAGACGGTGGCCCCCGCAAGGCTTGAAACGAGCACGCCCGCGAAACCGGCGGCGAGGACCGCCGTCAGCCCCACGATGACGAGGCGCGGCTTGATCGCGTCGCGTGTGCCGAGGCGGCGCGGGAGTATGCCGTCTGTGGCGAGCTCGCTCAGCAGGAAGGGCAGGCGGGCGTACGCCGCAAGGGCCGCGGAGACGCCGAGCAGCGCGTATCCTGCGGCGACCGCCTTGTAGCCGCCGCCCCCCATGAGGCCGTGGGCCATCGACAGGCTCGGCACGCCGAGCCGCTGGCCGGGAAGCTCGAAAAGTATGGACAGGTAGAGGGTGACGACTATGGCGACGGTCGCGCCGCCGAAGCGGGCGGCGAGCCAGGGCGGGCGGACCCTGCGGGTGCGCGCGCCGCCGTGGACGCGCTCGCTCAGGAGCACGAGAAGGCAGGCAGGAAACGCCGCGGCCATGACGGCCGTCATGAGCGGATGGGAAACCCCCGGGTTTCGGCCCGAGAGAACAGCCTGGCGACGCGCGGCCATGGCGGCGTCGGCCGCGGATCCCTGGGCGAGCTCGGCGACGAGGCCCCATATGAGAACCGTTGCGACCGCGAGGGCCCCGAGGGCGGCGGTGACCCAGTACAGCCGCGATTCCCTCCCCCTTCGCAGAAGCACCGGAAGGGCCAAGGCGAGAACGAGGCCGTAGAGAAGCGGCCCGCGCGGCAGCGCCGGGAAGACTTCCACGAGGCTCGTCGTTGCGACGCCGACGCCCAGGACGATGACGATGACGTAGCACAGGTAGCGCGCCGAGGCGGCCACCACGCCCATCCCCGGGCCGATGTGGGAGGCCACGATTTGGTAGGAGAGACGGCGCGGAACGAGGCGCCCCACCCACGTCGCGCCGAGGAAGGCCGCCAGAAGGCTGAGAACCGCCACGGCGGCGGCGACGGCGATGTCCGCGGAATTCGCCCCCGAGGGGACGGAACGAAGAATGATCTGCGGAACGATGACGGCCGAAAGGGCGATCATCGTGGTGTCGGCCGCTGCGGAGCGGGCGGGTATTTCGTTCGTCACAGTGTTCAGGCTACGCCACGTCGCGGTTTGAGGTAGCGTTCTTAGCGTGCACTTTGTCATCATGGGGTGCGGTCGCGTCGGAGCGACGTTGGCCGCGAATCTAACGGAGTACGGCCATTCCGTGGCCGTCATCGACCACAGCCCCGACTCGTTTCGGCGGCTCCCAGAAGGTTTTTCGGGCCAGCGCGTCACGGGCATGGGCTTCGACCGCGAGGCGCTGATCCAAGCCGGCATCGAGGACGCCCACGGCTTCGCGGCCGTCTCCTCGGGCGACAACTCGAACATCATCGCCGCCCGCGTGGTCCGCGAGACCTTCGGGGTGTCCAACGTCGTCACCCGCATATACGATCCGACGCGCGCAGAGGTTTACGAGCGGCTCGGAATCGCCACGGTCTCAACGGTCAAATGGACGGTCGAGCAGGTTTTCCGGCATCTCATCCCGCTGGGGCCGCACTTCGACTGGATCGAGGACGACGCCGGAATCGCGATCGTCGGCATCGACCTCGACCCTTCCTGGTTCGGGCGCAGCGTCTCCGATTTGGAGCGCGCGACGAAAGCAAGAGTGACCTATCTCACTCGCTTGGGGAGGGGGATGCTTCCGGCGCCCAGCCTCGTGCTGCAAGACGGCGACGCGCTGCACATGACGGTCGAAACCGATCGGGCCGGGGCCGTCCAAAGAATCGCAAACCATCCAGCCCAGGAGGATCTGTGAAAGTCATCATCGCGGGGGCCGGGTCCGTGGGCAGGTCGATCGCCAAGGAGCTCGTCCAATCCGGCCACGACATCACGATCATCGACCGCCACCCCTCGGCGATGAAAGTGGCCTCCGTCCCCGAGGCGGAGTGGCAGCTCGACGACGCCTGCGAGCTCACGAGCCTCCAGCGGGCGAATCTCGACGAGGCCGACGTCGTCGTGGCGACGACGGGCGACGACAAGGTCAACCTCGTCGTCTCGCTCCTGGCAAAAACCGAATTCGGCGTCGAGAGAGTCATCGCACGCGTGAACAATCCGAAGAACGAATGGCTCTTCGACGAGTCGTGGGGAGTGGACGTCGCCGTCTCGACGCCGCGCGTCATCGCGCCCTACGTCGAGGACGCGGTCGCCAACGGGCGCCTCGCAACGGTCATGCACTTTCACCGCTCGGGAGCGGCCCTCCTGCAGACGACGCTTCCGCCCAAGGCCCCGATCGTCGGGCTTGCCGTCTCCGACGTCGTCCTCCCGCCCTCGATCGTTCTCAACGCGATCGTCCGGGACGGGGTGCCGTTCACGGCAGAGCCCGATTTGACGGTCGAAGCCGGCGACCAGGTGCTTTTCCTGCGCTCGGCCGAGGCCGAGGAAGACCTCGACATCGTGCGCGAGCTCATCGGCGACGACGCCTCGCTCGAGTCGGTCTAGCCTGCGATCCCGTTCTTCGGCGGCGGCTTCGCCTCGCCTCGGTCGGCTCCGCTTTCGCCCGCCATCCGCGCTCGCCTCCCCGTTCGGCTGCGCGAGAAGACCCGCCGGTCAGCCGCGCCCGTCGGCTTCGGCGGGGCCCTGCCCCGGCCCGGCCGCGGACGATTCGGCCGCGGGAGGAAGCGCGCGGACCGCCATCCACGTCGCCCAGGCCGCGAGGGCGAAGAGCGGCAGGCCCATGACGAGCTTGCTCACCGCGAGGGCCGTCGTCGCATCCGTCAAGTAGAGAGGCGTCTGAACGAGGAGGCGCAAGGCGAACACCCCGGCCCACAGCCACGTCAAACGGGTGTACGCGCGGCGAGTCGCGATCCCGTCCTCATCGTCGGCTCGCCTCCATCGTGCGGCGTCCCCGCGCAGGAATCCGAGCACGAGGCCCATCAGAGGCCAGCGCACGGCCAGAGAAAGGGCGAGGGCGGCCAGATACCCGGCATTGAGGAGCAGTCCCACCGTGAAGTAGTCGGATGCCTGCCCCGTGCGCAGCGCCCAGAAAGCCGAGACGCCGACGCCGAGGAGGCCGCTGACCGCCGGGGTGACGTCGAGCCGGCCGACAAGGCGGGCCGCCAAGGCGAGGACTGAGGCGGCCACAGGAGCGATCGAGGAGACGACGACGTCTTTGGTCGCTATGTAGACGACGAGGAAGATCGCGCCGGGGGCGACGCTTTCGACGACGCCCCGCTTGCCGCCCACGGCCCTCGACAGGTCAAAGTCTTCGCCGACGGCGGCCGCCAGACCGCCTCTGCGCCTGGCCGTCCACCTTCCGGCGGCCTCCTCCGCCCGATCCGGGGCTTGCGCCTCGTCAGCCGCTTGGTCCGTCACATCGACCATCTCAGTCACGTCGTTCCTTTCCGCCGCGTCGATTTTTCGCCGCATCGATTGTTCTGTCCGCCGCGTCGAGTCTGTTCCGCAGCGCCCTGAGCCGCGCGCCACTGGGGCTGCGGACGTCACTCGCCCGGCAGCACCGTGTAAGCCGGGTCGAAGATCGTCGGGACGGCGTCGCGGCCCGAAACGGCCCCGCGCACGGTCAAACGCGAGCCGACCTCGATGCAGCGGACGATGGTCCGCCCCAGGAATGCGAGGACGAACTCCCCCTCCGGGGCCTTGATCCTCGCTCGAAGGACCGGCGAGTTTCCCGCGCCGGGATATGCGATCGACGTGATCTCGCCGGTCACTTCGACTCGGCGAGGGCTCACCTCAGCGGACCTCCGAGATTTCCGGCCCCCGGCGCGGAAGCGAAATCCTGTCGCGCTGAGGCTCGGGATGCTTGCTGCCCGAACGCGGCACCTCGAGGGGAAGAATGTCGCGCGGCGGATGGGCGGCGACGCCCCTGACCACCACGAGCCTGTCGAGCACGGCGCGGAGCAGGCTGCGCGCCTCGGCGTCGTCGACGGCGGCTCTGCCTGTCAGCGTCGCCCGCAGCAGCCACCGGGGCCCGTCGATTCCCAAGTATCGAACGGGGTTGACCGTCCTCGACCCCTCGACCGGCATCTGCGCGTGGATCTCCTGTCCGTAGTCTCCCTCGGCCTCGCGCGAAGACCCTCCCTGCGAGGCGATCGAAGAGATCATGTCGGCGCGCACGTCGTCCCACAGGCCGCTCGACTTCGGAGCCGCGAAGACCTGAAGCTGAAGCGCGCTCTCGCCCACGATGTACACGGCGCCCAGGACCACCTCGCGGTTGCGCTCGACCGTGAATTGGATCGTCGCGCCCTCAACCGGCGGCAGCTTGAGGGCGCCGCACTCGAGCAGCTCGTCGTCTTCGGGCGCCTCGGCTTCGTCGTAGGGCCCGACGGCCTTCGCGGCCTCGGCCTCGGCGACGACGTCGGCCTCCGCCTCTCGGGCCTTGGCCTTCTTCTTCCCAAATAGTCCCACGTGTCAACCCTTTCAGAATCGCGGTTCGCTCGGTCGGACCATGCGCACCATTTTAGCCCGCGCACTCCGTGCACACGGGCAGTCCGCCCTCTTCGTAGGCAAGCTGTGATCGATGGTGCACCAGGAAACACTGCGAACACGTGAATTCGTCGTCTTGGGCGGGCACGACGCTGATCGAAAGCTCGACGTTCGACAGGTCGGCCCCCGGCAGCTCGAAGCCTTCGGCGGCCTCGACCTCGTCCTCCTCGACCTCCGCCGACTGATGCTCTGAGCGCCGAGCCTTGAGCTGCTCGAGGGAATCCTCGCGGAGTTCTTCGTCCTGCTTGCGCGGTGCGTCGTAATCGGTTGCCATTGTCAGCTCCACTCGTCTCGTTCTTGGCGGCATCGCCTGCCGCTGTTTAGGCCGCGGACACCCCGTCCGGCCCCGCGTGCGCCCACAATGTATCAGGTTTTTCGGATTCGTCCAGTCTGTCAATCCACAAGCGAAACGCACAGCCGAGCGCCAAGCGTGACACACCCGGGCGAATCGGCCCATTCCGCCCATCGTGTGGCAACCTTAAGGTGACTACGATTTCAAGGGGAGACATGAAAAAACTGGAGCTCTTGGGACTCGGGCCCGACGGCGAGACTCTCACGCTGAACGACGCCGAAGGCAATAGGTATATCCTACCCATCACCGACCTATTGCGCGCGACGCTCAGACGCGATAGGCCCGTCGTCGAGAATCCGTCCGAATCGAAACGGCAGATGACGCCGCGGGAAATCCAGTCCTACATACGCGAGGGACTGTCCGTCGACGACGTGTGCGAGCTTTCCGCGCTTCCCGCCTCCCGAGTCAACCCCCTCGCATTTCCGATCGTCGCGGAGCGCGAGTACACCGCCCAACTTGCCCGGTCCTTCTCAATCGGCCACGACAGCGCCGGTCTGACGCTCGAAGAGCTCGTCGCGTCGCGCCTCGTCGGCCGAGGCGTCAACCCGAACGACATCACATGGGATTCCTTGCGCAAGAACGGCGAGCCTTGGACGTTAGTCGCCGTCTTCGTCACGGGCGAGCATCGCGCCACGTGGCACGTCGATCTGGAGCGGCGCCTGCTGGAGGCGCTGGACGACGAAGCCGCCTGGCTCTCGGAGACCCAGCTGCCGGCTTCGACGGGAACTTGGAGGGCAGTGAACACCCCTCCCGCGCCGGTGGATTTAGTTCAGAGCGAAAAAGCGCACCGCCGGCACTCGCACAGAGCGGGCGGCGAGGACCGTGAAAAGGCCGACGGAGGCGGGAGCGCTCCGGCCGAGGCGCCGGCGAACGCGCGAAAGGCCAACGACGACGCGGGCGCGGCGGACGGTCGCGGCAAAGCCGACGGAAAGGGGCGAATCGAAGAGGTTCTCGCCTCCCTCGACACCCAAAGGGGCAGGGTCCGCCCGATGCCGAAAGTCGAGGAAGACCCCGATTACGACGGCGCACACCCTCCGGTTTCCGCCCCGGAGACTGCCCACGACGCAACGATTTTGAGTCTGCCCCGCCGTTCGGCCGTCGATCGCGAGCAGAATTCCGCGGCGAACGAACAGCCCAAGCCAGACGAACGGGCGGGCGGCGGCGCACGCCCAGACCGATGGGGCAAGGAAGCCTCTCAAAAAGCGAAAGGCAAGCGTTCCCGAGGCAAAGACGGCAAGGGAGGAAAAGGCCCGTCGGCGGAGGCAGACGGCGCGGCCCGCGGCGGGCGCTCTCCCGAGGGAGGGGAAAGCAAGGAAGGCTCGGAGGCCGAACAGGCCTCTCCGGACGCCTTCGCCCCGTCCGAACGGCGATCCGATCGCTCGAAAAAACGGCGAGGCTCGCGCCCGTCGATGCCCAGCTGGGACGAGATCGTCTTCGGGAAGAAAGACTAGACGGTTCGCAGAAAGGCTGGACGGTTCGCCGGGAACGGTCCGAAGGAACGGGAACGGTCTGAAAGAACAAGGCTAGGGCTCGCCGAGGGGAAGCTGCTTCGCCGCACGGGCCGCGCTCGCGGTCATTCGCTTCATGTGGTGATTTCGGCACAGCACCTCATAGCCCGCTTTTCCGTCGTCGGTGTCGCCGACGACGACCTGCTCCCCCTCCGTGACCATGGCTCCGTCGACGGTGCGCGCGTTGTGCGTGGCGCGTTTTCCGCACCAGCACAGCGCCCTGACCTGCAAAACCTCCACCCTGTCGGCCAGTTCGATCATGCGTGCGGATCCGGGAAACAGCTTCGTCATGAAATCCGACGTGATTCCGAAGCCGAAGACGTCGATTTCGATCTCGTCCACGATTCTCGCCAGCTGCTCTATCTGAGCCTCGGTGTAGAACTGGACCTCGTCGCAGATGAGAAAGTCGACCGCCCGCCCGCCGGTGCGCTCCCGCGCCACGGCCTTCCAAAAATCGGTGTTCTCATCCACCTCGAAAGCCCGCGACTCCAGGCCGATGCGCGAGGACAGCCTGCCGGTTCCCGCCCTGTCGTTGCGGCTGTAGAGGAGGCCTCTCATGCCGCGGCGCTCGTGGTTGTAGGCAGTCTGCAACGCCAAAGTCGACTTGCCGCAGTCCATCGTCCCCGAAAAGAAGACCAGCTCCGCCATCACGCGGCTCCAGCGAAAAACATCAGTTGACCTCCACTGTCAAACGACCTCCGCGATGAGAGGAACGAGCATTTCGACGGACGTGAGGGATCCGTGGACGCCGCGCATCGGCGGGCTCGTGCGCCCCCGAGAGTCGAAGACGGCGCAATCGCCGCGTTGGAAGGAAATCACGTCGCCCATGACGGAGCGGGCGAAATCTTCGACGGGGCCGAAGATTCCCGTTGCGACGGCTTCGTCGGCCGTCAGGACCAGCGCAGACTCGCCGAGCTCCTCCCTCCATCGCGCCGCGAGGGCCTCCGGCTCCCGGGTGTACACCTGCACCGCGCGGTCCTCCCCCGCGACGAGGTCCGCTCCCTCGCGCAGCCGGGGAGAATCGGCGAGGTCGATCCTTGTGCCGACGTCGACCATGCCGTGGTCGGCGGTGACGACGACGAGCGTTCCGCGAGGGACGGAACGCGCAAGGGAGGCGACGGCGGCGTCGAAGCTCTCCAGCTCCGCCACCCATTCGCCGGACGTCCACCCTGCGGCGTGGCCCGCATGGTCGATTTCGCCCCAGTAGAGGTAGACGCATTCGGCCCCGCGCCGCAAGGCCCCGGCGGCAGCCTCCACCCGCTCGTCGAGGGTTTCGGCGGGCACGGCCTCCGCGCCCCGGAGGGCGGCCAGCGTCAGTCCCGAGCCGACGAAGGCGGAAGGCTGGACGACGCGGCAGGCCCGAGCGCGCGGGCCCAGCCTTTCGAACAGCGTCGGCTGTCTCTGCCACGAAAGCGGGTCGAGCCCGGGATCGTCCCATTTTATGAGGGAAAACGGCCTGCCGCTGGCCGGAGAGCGCAGCGAATACCCCATCATCGCGGTCTTTCCCGGCAGCTCGCCCGTTCCCACTGCGGTTATGGCGGCGGCGGTGGTCGACGGCGCCACGGTCGCAAGCGGCTCAAAATGGGTCATCGACCGAAGCGTGGGGGCGTGGCCGCTTCTGGCGTCGAGGTTCTCGGCGCCCAGCCCGTCGACCATGACGAAGCAGACGCGGTCGGCCTCGGGCAGCCCGAGCGCCGCTCTGTCGCGTTCGGAGTCCGAGGCCGACGTCGACGTCGCCAAGCCTGC
>CAJPTB010000061.1 GCA_905373325.1 uncultured Ancrocorticia sp. | reverse complement strand
CTCCAACAGGGGGCTTCGGCGTCGAGCCCTTCTGCGTCCGAAGAAGCTGCGCCGTCGCCTCAGAACGACGGCGAGGCCTGGCGCCCCAAGCCCGACCAGTGACGTTTTCCACGGCGGCCTTCGGATTGAAGGCCGCCGCCGGCAGTCGTTTGAGCGCCACCGCTTTCTTTTAAGGCGTTCGATTCTAAGACAACCGACGCCTTCTGCTCTCGCTCTGAGATCGGCAAAGTCCGTTCCCCGGGCGAGAGTTCTTTTCCTTCCAAGTTCATTCCAAGGGCGGGCTAAGGGGTCTCGCGAAGGCGGTCCCCTGCTGTCGCGGCTTTCAAAGCGATACCCGGCATCTCAAGCACCAACTATTTTTGCCTGAAAGTTTGCGTCAACATCCCGCCGAAAAGACACAGCTCCCCTTTTTGACCGTTTCACCTAGCCGCCTTGATTCGCTAGTATCCGGTGTTATGAGCATCTACAACACACCCATGCCAAACTATCCCAACGAGGGTTCGTCGGGCCGGCGTCTCATGCCCGGCCTGGCAACGACGGCGGCCGGCGGCGCGCTTGGCGTCATTTCTCTGTTCCTTCCCTTTGTTAAAATCAGCGGAGGCTACAGTTATGAATCGTCCTCTATCAGCCTCATCAAGGCGATATCGGAGATGGACAACCCTCCGAGCGGCGCGATCTTGAGCCTAATTGCCGTCGTCGCAGCCTTGGGGCTGAGCATCGCCGCTCTTGTGAGCGGTGGAAAGGTTGGGCTCGCCAAAGCGGCAGGAATCACCTGCATTGTCCTCGGGGGCCTGTCGTTGATTGGCCGCGGAGTAGATTACAACGACGTCAAAGAATACGGAGCCACGGACATTCTCGGAATCGGCTTCCATCTGTTGACGCTGGCCTCGCTGATCATCTTGATAGGCGGCATCGTCACCGTGGTTTTGACTGGAAAGGTCAAAGCTCAAAACAATTTCGGGCCGAGCCCCATGATGGGCAATGAACAGTTCGGCCCCTACGGGCAGCAGCCTGGCGTTCCTCAAGGCGGCTATCAGGATCCAGGCTTCCAGCAGCAGGGTTACCCGCAGCAGGGCGGCTACCCGCAGCAAGGCGGCTATCAAGATCCGGGCTTCCAGCAGCAGGGTTACCCGCAGCAGGGCGGCTACCCCCAGCAGTGGGGCGGCCAGCAACAGCCCTGGTGACCGTAAACCGACTGAGCCCTCCGACGGGGGCGGGCGAGTGCTCGGGAATCGGATTGCGAGCCTCTGGGACCATATTGAAAGAGCATTCACATTTGCCCTGCCCCCTCAGGTCTCAACTAGGATGCTGCTATGAGTACAACACACAACACATCCAATGCGGCTTTCGGGGGCGGTAAGGCACCGCTTTCCCGGGCCACGCCGGGGCTTGCCTTCTCTCTCGTCTCCGCCTTGGCGGGCGTCATTTCGCTATTCCTCCCGATGTACAACTTTGACGAGAAGTACAACATGCCGGACGAAATAAGCGATATGACATTGCTCAAAGCCCTCGGACACAGCGAGTTCAGAACGGTGGGCTTGTTCATCAGCATCGCCGCCATTTTCGTGGTCCTGGGGTTCAGCCTCGCCCCCTTCCTCACGGGAGGAAAGCTCACATCGATACAAACAGCCGGGCGCACAGGCGTGACGGCGGGAGGCGCATTCGTCGCCGGACGCATCATCGATTTCATAAAGATGAAACAAGACGACTTTCCCTTTGACCAATTGGGAATGGGCTTCATCCTCTTCACCGTGGCGGGAGTTCTTATGCTCATAGCCGGTTTCGTCGTTCAGAAAACGGCCAATCGGATCGAAGCTGAAAGCAAAGCCTCCCATTTCGACGCCGCCGCAGCCCAGGGTCAGGGACCTGCGGGCCAAGGCCAGCAAGGATTTCCCCAAGCCGGCCAACAGCTCAACGAAAACGGTCAACAGCTGAAGCAGGAAGGCCAGCAGCCTTAGCCTCAGCAGTGACGACGGATTGCTGCAAGTAACGCTTAGAAGACACTGAGTTTGCGGGGCACAAGATCAAAAGGACAAATAGATCAGCTCTGACGACTGCGAATCAGCTTAAAACGAGCGAGAACAAGACAGCGCAATCTGAACCTTAGAGCGCACTGATCTGCGCAAAACAACTTACAACCGACATCGACTTGAGTGCCGCACGCAACGGAGAAGAATTCGCGCGTGCGGCACTCCTTTGCCCGAAGTAGAGCCCTCCCCAGGTTTCGTTGCGGCAACAACGGTTTCGAGTCGCTAACGTCGAACCTATGCACGACTATCCCAGCTCGCCTCCACCCAACCTTCGCCACACGGGCGGCCATGGCGCGTCGCCAGCGGCCTACAGGGTCGCCTCGACGTCGGCGCGCGAATACACAAAGGCGCCAATCCTCATCGCGGAGACCGACATGTTTCTCGAGCCGCCCGCCTCCCGGAGCCGAAAGGCGCAGCTGTTTTTCGCGGCGACGTCGTCGCTTTCGTGCATAACCGTAGTTGCCGGAATGTTTCTCGATTACATCACTGACACCAAGCCTCTCACCTTCCTCGACGTCGTCGCCGAACTCTGGGTGCAGAGCCTCGTTCTCGTCGCGGTGCTCGTCGCCGCCGTCGCCATCGCCGCTTCGCTCTGCCGCCCGGGAGGCTACAGCGAGCGCAGCGCCGCCACGGCAATAGCCGGAGCCGGCGCGGTCATCGCGTGCGGACGGATCGTCGACCTCGCCTCCTTCGGCATAGTGGCGGCGCTCGGGCAAAACGCCTCTGTGGGCCCTGGCTTGTGGACAATGCTCGGCGGCGCGCTCGTCCTATTCAGCGTCGGCGCACTGGCGAGGAGCAACGCGACATACGGATGGGCGGACGACTCCTCGGATCCCCTCTGGCGAACCGTGTGGGCGCAGGGCAAGGCGATGGCCTCCGGGCGGTCTAAAGCGTAGAAGGGCAAGGCGGCGGCCGCCGGGCGTTCTAGACTCCGTACACCCGCCGCGCGTTGCGATCCAGGGCCTCACACCAAGAAGCCTCGTCGACGCCCCGCAGGTCGGCCATGAAACGAGCCGTATAGGCGGAGGCGTAGGGCGCATTCGGGTGGCCTCTCCAAGGCACGGGGGCAAGGTAGGGCGCGTCGGTTTCAACCAAGATGAGTTCCTCCGGCAGCGTCATGAACGCCTCGCGCAAATCCTCGTTCGCCGGATAGCTGATCGGGCCGGCGAAACTTGCGTGCCAGCCATTCTCCGCGCACGCCTCGGCCATCTCCCTGTCCCCGGAGAAACAATGGAAAACCGTTCGTTCAGGGGCGCCGCATTCGCGAAGGATCCGCATGCACTCGGCGTGGGCCTCGCGATCGTGGATCTGCATCGGCAGATCGAGGTCCTTCGCAAGCTCGATGTGCATGCGAAAGGCCTCTTCCTGCGCCTGCCTCCCAGCGGCGGCCGTCCGATAAAAATCCAAGCCGGTCTCGCCGATGGCGACGACGTCGGGGCTGACGGCCAACGCCGCAACCTCGGCCACGGCGTCTTCCAGCGAAAGGTCGCGGTGCCAAGGATCGAGGCCGTGGGCCATGCCGTCCGGCGATTCTTCAGTTATTCCGCGATGAAGGGGCGCTTCATTGGGGTGGATGCCGATTGCCGCAGACAGGCTCGGCCAACGCTCGGCGAGTGCGACGGTCGGCTGAAGGGTCGGGACGTCGCAGCCGCAGGTGATGGCGCATCGAACGCCCGCCGCCTCCATCCTGCCGACATGCCAGGGAATGCTCCCTTGACGGTCCTCGTCGGCGCCTTCCTCGACCCCCGACGCGACGTCGAAGGACAGCGCCGCATAGTCCCTGTCTCCGCGAACCGGCAGGTGGGTGTGATTGTCGACGATGGTCGAGGCCAAGCGCTCAGGCACATCCGGGTAGGTTCTCCGCTTCTTGCGATTGCCGCCCATGAGAGTTCCTCTACGCCTCGATCCCCAAGCGCTCAAGCTCCTCCGCGACCACGGCTTCGTCGAGCTTTGCGAACACCGGCGTCGGTTTCGCCACGGGCGTCCCGGGGACGACCTCGCTGGGCGCCCAGGGGCGGACGGGCGAGTAGTCGCCGGTGATAATCGGGTAGGGATCGCCTCCGTCGAGGTCCTCGGCCTCTTCGAGACGGGGCATGGGGGCTAGGTCGCCGTCGCCTCCGAAAACGCGGTCGATCGCATTCGAGGAATGCGGCAAGAACACCGACATCATCGTATTGAGGTCCCGCACCGCTTGCGCCAGCGTGTGGAGCACGGCAGCCAGGCGCTCACGCTGTTCGGGCGCCTTGAGTTTGAACGGCTCCGTCTTCGCGACATAGGCGTTGGCCTCGCCGACGAGCCGCATGATTTCGGTCAAAGCCGCGCGCTGGCTGTGGTTGGCGATGCTTTCGCCGACGGTGGCAAAGCCGTTGCGCACCGCGTCGAGCAGCTCGGCGTCGACCTCCTCCAGCCTCCCGGGCGCCGGAATCTCGCCGAAGTTCTTGGCGATCATCGCGGCCGCGCGGTTGACGAGGTTGCCCCAGCCGGCCACGAGCTCCGAATTGTTGCGCCGCACGAACTCGGCCCACGTGAAGTCGGCGTCCGCGGTCTCGGGCCCGGCTATGGAAATGAAGTAACGCAGGGCGTCGGGCTGGTATCGGGAGAGCACGTCGCGCACGTAGATGACCACGTTCTTCGACGAGGAGAACTTCTTCCCCTCCATCGTGAGGAACTCGGAGGCGACCACCTGGGTCGGCAGATTGAGGCGTCCGAGCTTTCCGGGTTTGCCGCCGCGCGAGCCCTCGCCGTTGTATGCGAGCAGCTCGGCCGGCCAGATCTGGGAATGGAAAACGATATTGTCTTTGCCCATGAAGTAGTACGAAAGCGCCTCGGGGTCGTTCCACCACTTGCGCCAGTCCTCGGCGGTTCCCTCCCCTGCCGCGGCGCGGCGGCGCGCCCATTCGACGGAAGCGGAAAGATAGCCGATGACGGCGTCGAACCAGACGTACAGCCGCTTGTTCGGCTGGTCTTCCCATCCCGGAACCGGTATGCCCCACGAAATGTCACGGGTCATCGCCCGCGGGCGCACGTCTTCCAGGAGGTGCTTGGAGAAGACGATGACGTTCGGGCGCCATTCGCCGGTGGCTTCGACGTCGTCGAGCCACTCCCCCAGCTTCTCCGCCAACGCGGGAACGTCGAGGAAATAGTGGTCGGTGACTTCAAACCTCGGAGCCTGCCCGGAAACCTTGGAAACGGCGTCGATGAGGTCCTGGGGGTCGAGCTGGTTCCCGCAGACGTCGCACTGGTCGCCGCGAGCGCCTTCGCTGCCGCATATGGGGCATGTGCCCTCAATGTAGCGGTCGGGAAGGGTGTTTCCGGTCACCGGGTCGATGGCCACATTCTGCTGCTGGACGATCATGTACCCGTTGTCGCGGCAAACCTCGAACATGCTTTGAACCACGCGTTCGTGGTTGACGGAGGTGGTCCTTGTGAAGAGGTCGTAGGACAGGCCGAGAGCCACAAGGTCCTCGACGATGATCCTGTTGTTCTCATCGGCGAGCTGCTTCGGAGTCTTGCCCTCGGCCTCGGCCGCGACGAGGATCGGAGTGCCGTGCTCGTCCGTTCCGGAGACCATGAGCACATCCTCGCCGCGCATTCGCATGTACCTCGAAAAGACGTCCGAGGGGACTCCAAAACCCGCGACGTGGCCGATGTGGCGGGGGCCGTTGGCGTAAGGCCATGCAACTGCAGAGAGAATATGCGACATAGACATAAGATTACGTCGCCGCGAGGCTCGGTTCATCTTTCCGCGCACAGGGACGCGATTGCGCGACGTCGGACTCAATCCGGCATGTCGGATCCGATTCGTTCGGCGTCGGGCGCGCTCGGCCTGGAGGAAGGGCTGCGATCGGCCTGGAGGAAGGGGCGCGCTCGGCTCCGACGCCCGCCCCGAAAAACGTGCCCATCCGCCGGGCGGGCGCAGACCAAGGCGGGGCCGCTAGAATTCTCGGTATCGGAAAAGCGCTTCGTCTTTAGGCGCGACGGGGATTTGGAGGAAGAACATGGCCAAGACACGGGCACTCATCATCGTCGACGTCCAGCCGACGTTCTGCGAAGGCGGAGCGCTGGCCGTCGAGGGAGGAAACGCGGCGGCCGAGAGGATCGCGGACTTCGTCACGGAGAACGCCGACGAGTACGCGATGATCGTCACCACCCAGGACTGGCACGTCAACCCGGGTTCGCACTTTTCGGAGGAGCCGGATTTCATCGACACATGGCCCCCGCATGCACTCGCGGGAACGGCCGAGGCCGAGCTTCACGAGGCCGTCGCCTCTCTGCCGATCGACGCCTCCGTGAAGAAAGGCGAGTATGAGGCCGCCTATTCGGGCTTTGAGGGCTGCGACGCCGACGGCCGCTTCCTCGAGGAGATCCTTCGCGCCGGCGAGGTTGAGGAGGTCGACGTGGTCGGAATAGCCGAGTCTCACTGCGTGAAGGAAACCGCCCTCGACGCGTTGAAAGCCGGATGGCCCACGCGCGTCCTGTCCGATTTGACCGTGCCCGTCAGCGAGGAGCTCGGCGTCGCCGCGCGCACGGAGATGGACGAAGCCGGGGTCGAGCAGGTGGCTTCTATGGGTGCCTTCGGTTTCTACGAGGAGGACGAAGACGCCCCGATTCCGGGCGACGACGCGTCCCTCGCAGGCGCGATCGGCGGGGACGGATACGGGAGTCTCTACGGTTCCGACGCCGAAGGCGCATACAAGGATGACGCCGATGCGTACGGCGAAGAAGGAATTCTCCGCGACGGCGGTCCGCATCCCGACGGCGGGGGTCAGTACGGCGACCTCGACGAAGACGACGAGGAACCCGATCTCGCGGCCCGGCTCACGGCCGGGCTGGGCGCCGGGCTGAGCCTTTCGAGCGAGGCGGACGACGTAGACCTCGACGACTTCGACATCGACATCGACGAGGAGATTGACTTCTCCGACGACGCCGACGAGGCCGACTTCGACTTTTCCGACATCGACGACGCCCCCCTCTGACAACGACAAACCGATGGAAACGCACGCGCCGCACCCGGAGTCCGCCGGGCTCCGCGCCGAGCCCGGCCCGCTTTCTCCGGAGGCAGTTGAGCTGGCCCGCGGCCTTCGCCTCGTCGTATGCGACATGGACGGAACCCTCCTTGACGAGGACAGCCGCATTCCCGACGACTTCTGGCCGCTTCTAGAGGCCATGCGCGAGCGCGGCATCGCTTTCGCCCCCGCCAGCGCGCGCCAATACGCCACCCTCGCCGCGATGTTCTCGCAAGAACTCGCGGGAATGCCGATCATCGCGGAAAACGGAAGCTTCGTTGTGCAAGACGGGCGAGAAGTGCGCTCGTCAACGCTGGCCAAATCGGTGGTTGCCGACATCGTGGATCGCTCCCACAGCCTTGGCAGGAGGGAGCTCGGCGTCGTCGTATGCGGCAAACGCTCAGCCTACGCCGAATCCACAGAGCCGCGCTTCCTGGAGGAGGTCGAGAAGTATTACGTCGTCAACCAGGTCGTCGACGATCTGACCGCAGTCGACGACGACGTCCTTAAAGTCGAGCTCTTCGACGAGCGGGACGCAAAGAAGTTCGCGCTGCCGCTGGTCCAGGATTTCGCCGACTCGCACGACGTCGTCGCCTCCGGGGAAAACTGGGCCGACGTCATGGCCAAAGGGACAAACAAAGGCGCCGCCCTGGGCGCACTGCAACGGTCTCTCGGGATATCTCCCGCCCAAACAGCGGTTTTCGGCGATTATCTCAACGACTACGAGATGATGGCAGAGGCGGAGCTTTCCTTCGCCATGGCAAACGGCCATCCAGATCTCTTGGCTGCAGCGCGCTTCACGGCGCCGTCGAACGCGGAGCGCGGGGTGCCGACCACGCTCAGGGCGCTGCTCAGTTCCGACGCCGCCTGACGGCAACAAGAACGGTCTGCGCAAGCCCGCTGGAGAGAAGCTCGAATTTCGCAAGGGCTCGGCCGTCTATTTATCCGCAAGCTCTCGCGGAAAAGGCTAGAGAATGTGACGTTTAACGTAACGTTTTTCGCGCATAAAACGACATCCGAATGCATTGCATGCGCAAAACGGCATTAGGTCAAAGAAATCGCCAGGTTAGGGCAGCCTGGCAAAACTCAGAACAGCAACGGTGAGGTGGCCCTTCCCTTCCTATTCGCCGCCGCCGAACGGGCATAGGTTGAAGGTGTTCAAGCTTCGTACGGCGATCGAGCCGCTTCGCCGTCTTCTACCCGAAAGAGGTTCATCATGGCCCAGACACCGATTTCCACGTGTGCGGCAACCGCATGCTCCTTCAACAACGGCGGCTGCACAGTCGCAATGACGATGGGTGAGCGCGGCTGCGCGACCTTTGCCAAGCTCGACGCCCGCCGTTCGGTTGCCGCGAACGGGCTCGTCGGCGCATGCCAGCGCCTCGAGTGCGTTCACAATTCCGACCTCGTGTGCACGGCGGCGTCCATCGACGTCACCGCCGACGCCGCCTGCGCGGCCTTCGAGGCCCGGTAGCCGCCGACAGGGCGACGCGCCCGTCGGCACACGCTTCCGCCAAAGCGAACGATGCGGGGACCCCGCGCACTCGGGGTCCCCGCATTTTCTTTGGCTTCTGACGCTGGATCCGCTAAGCGTCAGGAGCCAAGCTCTATAAGGCGCCCGATCTCACGGGCGAGTTCGCCGCCTCCGACGACCGGGGCCGCGAAGGGGACGAAGGCGGTCACGGCCTCGTCGCGGCTGACGCGCATGAGCGTCAAGCCCGTCCTGTCGATGTCGACGCAGAGAACCGCGGTCTGCACGTGCTCGCAGCTGATCCGCACAGGTTGGCGCGCAAGCAGCGCCCCCGGCACGATGCCAAGCATGACCGCGCCGAACAACTCATTGACGGAGTCGCACCCGAAAGAGGAAAGAACGTCCAAACCGTGGAGCCGCCGTAGAAGCTGCGCAGACCGCAGGTGGTCAGGAAGTGGTGAAGATGAGTGTTGTCGGAGTAGCCGAGGAAGGGCTTGGGGTGA
>CAJPTB010000060.1 GCA_905373325.1 uncultured Ancrocorticia sp. | reverse complement strand
ACTGGGCGGCCAAGGCGTCGCTGACGGCTTTGGCCCCGGACTTCTTTTTGGCGGGAACTTCAACCCATCCGGCCGGCTTCCCGCAGCTGCGGCAGGGGCGCCATGCCCCTGCAAGCGGACTGCGTTTTGGAAGACGATCAGGTAGTTTAGGAGAATGAACCTTCGCAAGCCCATGGCGTCCTTCTTCGCCGCAGCCCTGCTGCTCGCTGGCTGTTCGCTCGACCTCGGCGCCTCGAATCGCAACGGCCCCACCGACGGCGCATCCCCGAGCGGAAACCAATCGCCGAACGCAACCGCGCTCAACAAGCTGGAGGACTTTTACAAGCAGAAGGTCGCATGGTCGAAATGCAAGAAGCATCCGGCCAACGAATGCGCGAATGTGAAGGTTCCGCTGGATTACAAGAAGCCCGGCGGCAAGACGATCACCATCGCCATGATGAAGGTTCCCGCAGCAAACGGCAAGCCGATCGGGACTTTGTTTGTCAACCCCGGCGGCCCCGGAGGCTCGGGAATCGATTTGGCGGCCAACGCTTCCGAGGCCTTCAGCGCCGCCGTTCGGAACAAGTACGACATCGTGGGCTTCGATCCTCGCGGGGTCGGCTCCTCGACCGCGGTCGATTGCGTGAGCGACGCCGAGCTGGCCAAGATCATGGACACCGACGTCGACCTCTCCACCCCGGAAGGGCAGCAGACGGACAAAGCCGTCACCGAGCAGGAGGCGAAGGGATGCCGGGAGAAGTCGGGCGAATTGCTTGCGCACCTCGGCACGGAGTCGGCCGCGCGCGACCTTGACATTCTGCGCGGCCTCGTGGGCGACAAGAAACTCAATTACCTCGGTTTCTCTTATGGCACCTCCCTGGGCGGCATGTACGCCAACCTCTTTCCAAAGAAGGCAGGCAGGCTGGTGCTCGACGGCGCCGTCGACCCACAGCTTGGCGGCGCGCGCATGGGGTACGAGCAGATAGTCGGCTTCGAAACGGCCTTCCAACATTACGCGCAGCACTGTGTGGACACCGGCCGATGCCCGCTCGGAGGCTCTGTGGACGAGGCCAGGGCGAAGATGAAGGCGCTTTTCGACCAGGCGCTGAAGAGCCCCTTCCCGACGGCCGATCCCAAGAGACCTCTCAATAGAGCCGCGCTTTACTCTACCGTAATAAGCATGATGTACCGCGAAGCGTTCTGGACCTACCTGGATCAGGGGCTCTCCCAGCTGGTCGAGCAGAACGACGGTTCGGACATCCTAAGGTTCTACGACCTGTTTGAGGAGCGCCAGGGAAACAAGTTCAAGAACAACGGCAAGGAAGCCTTCTGGGCGATCAACTGCGCCGACTATGTGCCTTCGCCGAGGGCCGAGTATCAGCAGTACGCCGATAAGCTGCGGACGGAGGCGCCCGTTTTCGGCTCGTCGATGATGGAGGGAACCGATATATGCTCGCTCTGGCCCTACCATCCGAAGGCCAATCCCGGACCGTACGAGGCTAAGGGCTCGGCTCCGATCGTCGTGATCGGCACGAAGTACGATCCGGCGACGCCGTATCATTGGGCGCAGAATCTGCATAAGACGCTGAGCAACTCGGTGCTGCTGACGTGGGAGGGCGACGGGCACACAGCCTACGGAAAAGCCGGCTCCTGCCTGAACGATCCGGTAGACCAATATCTTCTCACCGGAAAGGTCCCGCAGGACGGCCTCGTCTGCCCCGCCTCCTCGAAGTCGGGGAGCTGAATCGCAGCGAGCAGGCGGCAGGCGCGTAAGTCAGACAAGTGAGGCATGGCGAGCAGCCTCCGCGCCTGTCGGCCTTTCGCTCAGCAGGCAGGACGGGCGCCGCGCGCAGCCTCTTGGGACACGCGGTGCCCGTCCTGTTTTATGCGTGCGTCTTTACGCGTAGGTTCTGCGCGTCGCTACGTTTGCGTTTTGCACGTCGTTTCGCTTGTGTATTGCATCGGTCCCGCACAATATTCTATTTCCGTTTTGAACCTGCCTTGTTTTTCGGCGTTTCCCTCGTCTGAATTTTTCCTTCATCCCGCCAGGTGGAGCTTGGTCTATTTTTCGCGGTTTCCCTGCGGGGCCATCTTATTTTTCTTCCACAGTTGTCCTTTCCCACGATCCTTACTCTGTCCATTCTCTTACCTTGCCTTTTCTTCGGTCATAAGTAATTTCTTCTGTGCCTTTATCGTTCTTGCCGTCCCTTATCGTCTCTTCCCCTCCTCTCTTCCTTTCCGCTCTTACCCTCTCTTCCGTCCTTCATGGCCACTGTTGTCTTTTGTCGCCACTGCCTCCCCTTCTACCTCAAGGGAAGGCGTGGAAAACCCGCAGTTCGCAGCCGTTCAATCCTGTAGGCTCATTTTTTAGAGAGACATAGTGACAAAGGCGGTGCACGGGCCGAAGGCTGTTTGACGCACCGGTCTCTCGGCCCGCGCCGAACGCTTTGGCGGTGAGCGTGGCATTCGTGAATATCCCGGGAATTGGCGTGGGTTTTAGTTTCTACCCGATTGGGAGGGAAGATGAAAAAGAGAATGACGCGATTGTTGCAGCCTTTGGCTGCGCTCTCGGCGTTGGCCCTGACGGCCGTCATTCAACCGGTGGCGGCTCAAGCGGCGTCGGCTCACGACGGCGTCGGGCGGGCTCCCGCGGCGAAGGCGACTGCCAGCCCGTCCGCGGATCCGTCGTCGGGCAAACCGAACGAAGCTCCAGCCGGGGACGTTCCGAAGGGGCTTGAAAAGTTCTATAAGCAGAAGCTGGCTTGGGCGCCGTGCAAGGACAAGCCCCAGATGCAGTGCGCGAATGTAAAGGTTCCGCTGGATTACAAGAAGCCCGGGGGCAAGACGATCACCGTCGCCATGGCGAAGGTTCCCGCGGCAAACGGCAAACCGATCGGGAGCCTGTTCGTCAACCCCGGCGGCCCCGGAGGATCGGGAATCGACCTTGTTTCGGGCGCGGACAAGACCTTCAGCAAGGCTCTCCGGGACCAATACGACATTGTGGGCTTCGATCCGCGCGGGGTCGGTTCTTCGACCGCGGTCGATTGCGTGAGCGACGCCGAGCTGGGGAAGTACCTCGACTCTGAATTCGACCTGTCCACCCCGGAGGGAAAGAAGGCGGAGAAGGCTCAAGCGGAGAAGTTCGCCAAGGGTTGCAAGGAGAAGTCGGGCGAATTGCTTGCGCACGTCGGCACGGAGTCGGCTGCGCGGGACCTTGACGTTTTGCGCGGCCTCGTGGGCGACAAGAAGCTCAATTATCTCGGCTTTTCCTACGGCACTTCCCTGGGCGGCATGTACGCCAACCTTTTTCCGAAGAAGGCGGGCAGGCTGGTTCTCGACGGCGCCGTTGACTCACAGCTCGGTGATGCGCGCATGGGGTACGAGCAGAGGATCGGCTTCGAGAAGGCCTTTGAGCGTTACGCGGAGTATTGCGTGAAGGGCGGGAACTGTCCGCTGGGGTCTTCTGTGGATGCGGCGAAGAAGAAGATGCGAGCCCTGTTCGATCAGGCGTTCAAAAAGCCGTTCCCGACGGCCGATCCCAAGAGGCCCCTCAATCGGAACATGCTCATGTATGGCGTCATGATTGCGATGTACAACACCGCGTATCGCTCCTATCTGGATACAGGGCTCAGTCAGTTGATCAAAAACAATGACGGATCCTTCCTTTTGGGGTGGTTTGATCTGGCAATCGGGCGTGAGGGCGGAAAGTTCAAGAACAACAGCGACGAGGCCATGACTGCGATCAACTGTGCGGATTATCCGTCTTCCTCACCGTCCGTAACCAAAAAGTATCAAGAGAAACTGAAGAAGGAGGCCCCCCTCTTCAGCGCGGGCAGCGATGGAGAAGGGACTGACCTTTGCAGCCTTCTGCCGTATCATCCGAAGGCTAATCCTGGCCCGTACAGGGCGAAGGGGTCGGCTCCGATTGTGGTGATCGGCACGAGGCACGATCCGGCGACGCCGTATCACTGGGCGCAGGCTTTGCATAAGACGCTTGAGAACTCGGTGCTGTTGACCTGGGAAGGCGATGGTCACCTTGCTTACCCCAGGGCCGGCTCTTGCATCCAGAGCCCGGTCGACAAATATCTGCTGACCGGCGAGGTCCCCAAAGACGGCCTCGTTTGCCCAGTGGAACAGAAGCAGGGGCAAGAAGCGCAGAAGCAAGGCGACCTTGATCGGAAGGCTTCCGTGAAGGACAAGCTTTCCCCGAAGAGTCAACCGCATCGTGTCATCCGGTAGCGGGCGGAGTGCGTCCCGCCGCTGTGCGGGACGCACTGAGCCTGACGCCCTTGCGTCATTCAACTTCTAGGGCGCGTCCCGCCGTTGCGGGACGCGCCCTTCGACGTTCTTTTGGCTCGTCTTTCACGCTCTGATGGCTTGAGCCCAAAGACTTTTTCGCACGATTTGCGCGGCCTGAAGCGCCGGGTGGGGATATCCCCACCCAACGCTTCGGGCTGTTGCGACTGTCGTCTTGGCCTGGTGGCTGTATGTTCGCGGGCGGCCGGCTCCCGCCAAACTGGAGCCATGAGTGAGACAACGAATGCAACGAGTTCATGGCGGCGGGCGGGCAGCCCCGACGAGACCGCGCGGCAACGCCCGTTTTCCGCCGCGAGGTCAAGGTCTGCGCGGCTTGCGACGGCTTCGTTTGCCGGATTGATCGGCGTCAGCCTCGCGTTGGGTGCGACGTCGGCGCAAGCGGGCACAATTGCGGCGTCGGAGACGTCGGTGAGCCCATACGCGGATGGTCCGAACGCCGGATCAAACAGCGGGGCGAACGGGTCAAACAATGACTCGAATGGCAGCGCGAACACCTCAAACCGCGGACCGAAGGGCGCCGGTGAAAGCGATGCCCCGAAAGGGTTGGGGAAGTTCTACAGGCAGAAGCTGACGTGGTCTGAATGCAAAGGCAAAGACCGTGCCGGCATGCAGTGCGCGCAAGCACAGGTTCCGCTCGATTACAAAAAGCCCGGGGGCAAGACGATCACGATTTCCATGCTCAAGGTTCCCGCCAAGAGCGGCAAGCCGATGGGGAGCCTGTTCGTCAATCCTGGCGGCCCCGGCGGCTCGGGCATAGATGAGGCAGTCAGACTGTCGAAAAGCCTCAAGCCCGAAATGTTGGACAAGTATGACGTGGTCGGATTCGATCCCCGCGGAGTTGGCGCCTCCACTCCGGTCAAATGCGCCGACACCGCCGCTTTGAACACGTTCATCATCGGTGCCGATTACGACCTTTCCACGGCGAAGGGCCGGCAGCAACAGCAGGAGGCGGCCAAGAAGATCGCGGACGGCTGCGAGAAGCGGTCGGGCGAGTTGCTCGCTCACGTTGGCACGGAGTCGGCGGCCCGCGATATGGATGTTTTGCGCGGCCTGGTGGGCGACAAGAAGCTCAACTATCTCGGCTTTTCCTACGGCACCGAGCTGGGCGGGACGTATGCCGACTTGTTCCCGAAGAAGGTGGGCAGGATGGTGCTTGACGGCGCCGCCGAGCCTCAACTGGGCAGCGCGCGCATGCTCTACGAGATGACTCTGGGCTTCGACAAATCGTTTGGGCGCTACGCGAAACGCTGCATTGACGGCGGCAAGTGCGCTCTTGGGACCACCGTCAAAGCTGCGAAGAAGAAGATGCGCGCCCTGTTCGACCAGGCGGCGAAGAAACCGTTCCCGACGTCGAACCCGGCCCGTCCGCTTACACGCTCCAATTTGATGATGGCCGTGAGGTTTGCGATGTACGGGGATGAAACATGGCCTCGTTTGGATCAGGCGCTCGGCAAGCTGATCGAGAAAAATGACGGCACCGAGCTTCTGGAGCTGGCTGCCCAGCTAACGCAGAATGACGAGAGCAATATGATCGAGGCACTCGTCGCGGTTAGTTGCGCCGATTACGCGAAAGAACCGGAGTCCGTCTACGCCAAGTACAACAAAAAGCTCAAGAAAAAATCCCTCCTCTTCGGTGGGTACGATCCCTTTGGGGCGAGAGTGACTCAGGTTTGCGCAAACATGAAATACCACCCGAAGGCTGATCCTGCTCCGTATAGAGCGAAGGGGTCGGCTCCGATTGTGGTCATCGGCACGAGGCACGATCCAGCGACGCCGTATTCGGGGGCGAAGACCATGCGCAGGACGCTCGAGAACTCCGTTCTGCTGACATGGGAGGGCGACGGACACATCGCCTACGGACGGGCTGGAGCATGCATCGAAGATCAAGTGAATGCCTATCTGCTGACCGGCAGGGTTCCAAAAGACGGGCTGGTTTGCCCGGTGGAAAGACGACGCTAGTCGTTTCCCCGGTGGCGGGCTCAAATGTTATCGCTCGTTGGGTCCGAGCCTACCCGTCAGGCTCGGACCCAACGTCAAGCACATTCTTAAAAATATGTTTCCAACTTTAAAAATATGCTTCCAAGAGCACAAATTAACTCTATTTGGTATTCGAAGTCTATTCGGTATCTGAAAGGATGAAAAAGGATGAAAATGAAACTGTCGAATCGCTTTTTGAAATCTCTGGCGGCAGTGTCCGTCCTTGCGTTGGCGGGTGTCGGCAATCCCGGTCCCGCGCACGCTTCGTCGCCTTCGCCGGAGCCTTCGTCCGGTTTGTCCGAGCGAGCCTCCGATTCCTCGGGGGGCGGACCCGGATCGTCGGAAGGTGCACCCGACTCATCGAAGGGCGCTCCCGGATCGCGGGAGGGCGTGCCCAGGGGCTTGGAACGGTTTTATAAGCAGAAGCTGAGGTGGTCTGAATGCAAAGGCAAAGACCGTGCCGGCATGCAGTGCGCGAATGTGAAGGTTCCGCTGGACTACAAGAAGCCCGGAGGCAGGGCGATCACCGTCGCCATGCTCAAGGTTCCCGCCAAGAGCGGCAAACCGATGGGAACGCTCTTTCTCAATCCCGGCGGACCCGGAAGCTCGGGAACAGGCTTTGCCTCTGCGGCTTCGTGGATCTTTAGTCTCGAGATTCGCGACAAGTACGACGTGGTCGGCTTTGATCCGCGAGGGGTCGGCGAATCGGCCGCGGTCGAGTGCGTGGACGACGCAACTCTCGAGAAGTATGTTGACGCTGATTATGACGTCTCCACTGTGGCCGGGCGCAGAGCCCAAAAGGCGCAGGCCAAGAAGATAGCCGAGGGATGCATGAAACACTCGGGCAGGCTGCTGCGACATGTCGGCACGGAGTCGGCTGCGCGCGACATGGATGTTATGCGCAGCCTGGTGGGCGATAAGAAGCTCAACTACTTCGGATTCTCCTACGGCACGTCCTTGGGCGGAATGTACGCCGACCTCTTCCCGAAGAAAGTCGGCAGGATGGTGCTTGACAGCGCCGTCGACACCGGCATGCGGGACAGCCGCAGAGCATACGAGCAGGTGCTCGGATTCGAGCATGCCTTTGAGCGCTATGCGCAACACTGCGTGAATACGGGCGCGTGTCCGTTGGGATCGACGGTGGACGCGGCAAAGAAGAAGATGCGCGCACTGTTCGATCAGGCGTTCAAAAATCCGTTCCCGACGTCGAATCCGAATCGGAAACTCACGCGTTCCCTTCTGACAAGCGAGGTCAGGCAGTACCTGTACCGCGACGCTTCATGGCCGGATCTCGATGAGAAGCTGAGGAAGCTGGTGAAGGAAAACGACGGCTCGGCCTTCGTGGAATCAGGGTCGGACTCCGGCCCGACGGCCTCCAGCAACGGCGCCGAGGCCCTTATAGCGATCAACTGCGCGGACTATGTGCTTGACCCGCAGTCCGAATATGCGAAGTACAGCGAGCGGCTCAAGAGGGAAGCTCCGGTTTTCGGTGCAGAGGGCGTTGACACGAAGGACCGATACATCTGCGCCGGGCTGCGGCATCACCCGAAGAAGAACCCGGGGCGGTACGTTGCGAAGGGGTCGGCTCCGATTGTGGTGATCGGGGTAAGGCACGATCCGGCGACGCTCTACTCCTGGACTCAAACCTTCGCCGGAGCGCTCGACAACTCGGTGCTGCTGACCTGGGAGGGCGAGGGCCATGTGGCCTACGCTAGGGCGGGCTCCTGCATCAAGGCGCCCGTCGACAAGTATCTGCTGACCGGCGAGGTTCCCAAGGACGGCCTTGTCTGCCCGGTGGAAAATCCACAGGGGCAAAGACAGAACGCTGCGGAACGTGTTTCGCCGCCCGTTGGATGACCATTGCTGCCGACGATCCTGACGTCGGCCTTGCGATGGAGACGGGCTGAGCACGACGCCGACGTCGGCCTTGCGATGCAGGCGGGCTGAGCACGATGCTGAGGTCGGCCTTGCGATGCAGATAAATTGCGGGCGACATCGGCCGTTGACTTCGATGTGAGTTAACGGTCGATGTCGCCTTCTTTTTACTTTCGAGTGTGCTTTTTCGTCTTCGGATGTGCTGGGGACGTTATTCAGCGCAAACGGGCTGTAACAATTACGTATAGTGGATGCTCTTTTTGTCGGTGATGCCTTTTAGTCGAACGTCGGTTGAACTTCTCTTGATTTGCAGCCATTCTCTTCTACCTCATGGGAAGGTCTTGAAAACGGTAGCGCTGGCTAGAGAGGACAAGTAAAATAACGAATGTAGAGATACAATGTTTCGGGCTTTGTGTCTGGACTGACGCTTGTGCGTCTGTGTCGGTCTCATGGCCCGCGGCGAGCGTCACTGTGGGTAAAACTCCGGCGAATCGCCCGGGTTTCGGTCCTTCATATGGGTTGCATCCGCCTAGCGAGGTGGATTGCAACCGGCTAAATCAATTTGGGAGAAGAGATGAAAACATTCAGGCGTTTGTTGCATCCTCTTGCGGCCGTGTCGGCTTTTGCCCTGGCCGTCGTCGCTCAGCCTGTAGCGGCCGGTGCTTCGCCGGATCACCCGGATGCTGCGTCAATGCGCGCGGGCGATTCGCCGGTGCGTTTGGCTGCGTCGTCGGGGGCGGATGCCTCTGTCCGTGCCGACGCGGGTGTTCCTGCGGCGAAGGCGACGGCGAGCCCGTCTACGGGTCGGTCGCCAGGCGGCTCGACGGCGTCGCCGGGAGGTTCGACTGGTTCGCCGGGAAGCCCG
>CAJPTB010000059.1 GCA_905373325.1 uncultured Ancrocorticia sp. | reverse complement strand
AAGGCTCTTTGTCGCTCGAAGGTTTGGGCTTGGGAACCGACAAGAAGACGACGGCAAAGACGATCAGCGAGGAAACGATCAGCACGCTGCGCTCCAGACGCGCCTCATGGCAAAGCCGTTGAATATCCCTCCTTATTCTCTCGTTAGCCTCCATCTTGTATGCAATTGCACCGTCGAGATACTTCTGGACCTTGCTCGGACTCTCGACGTCAAAAGAGTCATTGACCAACGGGTCCAGATCGTCGGAAAAGTTCCAGCCAACAGGGTGACAAGACGAGTAAGTGTTTCCGCTCCCGGACTCAATCGAAGGCGGAACAAGAAACAGCCAAAAGAACACGGCAACCGCCGCCAAAGCAACGGCGCTCCGCGTAATCAGATAGGCCTTCTTAGACAATTGCGTTTCCTTTCACTCGTTGCGGAGCAGGCTTCGATTCCGCCCAAGGGTCACCTGGATTGCCTTTAATGTAATCCACGGTTTCCTGGAGTCGGCTTCGCGCCTGTGCGTCCTCGCTGACGATTGCTTCGACAGCCAGGTCGAAATTCTTCGCCTCGTTCTCAATGTCGTCGGCGAGGTTCTTTAACAGCTTCTCTATGCGCACATTCAGATCGGAGAATGCGTGCGCCGGACCATAGGAACCAATGCCGATGACTCCGCTTCTCAGAAGACACGTAAACATCGAAACGCGAGGCAGACTGTCCTTAGCTTCGATCACGCTTGTGCGCACATCTCCGAATTTGCGGCAAACGCCCTTCGCTTTTCCGTAGTCCACATTCAACTCAGGAGCCGGTTCTATTGCACTCGAATCGATAGGGTCCATCGTCACGTCATAATATTTTCTATGGTCACTCTGCGACATCGAATCCAGGTTGCCGATCAGCATACCCTCCACCCCCTTTTCGGCCTTTGTCACGCTCTTATTTATTGCTTCGAAAGCACTCTCAAGCTGGCTTATCGCCGAATCATAGCTATCCACTTTTTCATCGTCAACCATCGCATCTTGAGACGATTTAAGAGTTTGAAGTGCTCTTGATGAAGTTTGAAGAAGCTTTCTCTCTATCACAACCTCTGGTGCTGTGAATATAAGTGCGGCATCAATTGTGGCCGAAACGATCTCAAGAACCATTTTGAAGCCTTCCGGCTCACTCAACGCCACGGCATCAAAGACCTTGATCCCCTGTTGGAGAGCCTTAACCACGGAAGCGCGCGTTTCTTCGAACATCTTCATTTCGGAGTTCAGTGCTCCGCCAAGCACCATTGTCTTGTCATGAAGACCTCCGGTGACGCTAGCAAGTTTAGCCACAAAAGCTTCAACCTTATGGATAACTTCGCCGCTCATGTTCCCTAAAGCTTTTCCAGCCTGGTCAAGGTTGGTAAAGATCGTTCCCCCGCCGGTGGACTTATTGCCGACTGTCTGCGGATCTTTCGCAAGCGGACTTACGGCGGTTATCCACTTCTCGATCTCATTGTCGACATCTTTAGGATCGGGAAGTTCTTTCCAAGGGTCAACGATTTTGTCCACGCATCCGCGAACGCTGTCAAACTCAGCGGTATAACTCATTTGGCTTGCGGTCCACTCCGATTCAAGTTCATGACCTCCTCCTTTGCCGCTCGCCGCGGGTCGCGCAATTTTAATGCGCATGACACCCTCGGGCGGTCTGGAAATGGATATAACGTACTTGTCCTCCTCAATGGAGCACCGCCGCACAAGCGCTCCGGGCCCCGTCATCATGTAGGCGTCGATGGCTGATCGCTTCAGATAGCCGACCAGCTCTGGGACATCTGCATAATCGTATTCTTTCTTTGGATCGTAAGCCATGATGGCGACCCTTCCATGGTTGTTGTTTGTTTACGTGATCCATATCGATATGCGTGACCCAACTTTTCGTTGGATAAGAACAACCTACCACTCACCCCAACGGCAATCAATACCTTTCCTCGAAAGACTTTTGCTTAGCAAAATTTCGCCAACCTGCGGGACTAACTCAAGCAAGATTGCTACAATATAACATTCTCTAAATGACGCCTACGTATTCATTGGAGCAGCCTCCCTTAAGCGCCCTTTCCATCTATGAGAATCATGCCTTCAGAAGTCGTTCCACTGCGAGCCCTCTCACCATTTGGACACGGACGGCCTTGGACGGTCGCCGAAGCGCGAAGCTAAGGAGGCATCCGCCGTTTTCCCTTGGAGGCACTTCGAGGACGCGCCGATTCATCAGACATGAAGCCACGGCCGTCCCACGTTCACTGCCGCGGGCGGGACAGCCGGCAAACAGCTGAGGCGCGCTATCCGCAGCCGCACTGTCAGACTGCGAGCGTCACGCGTCCCTGCTTGAACAAGTCAGCAAGTTGCGCCGTCGGGATCTGGTTATCCTGCGACCATTGGCAGCCGGAAGTCAGTAGCGCGGCATCGACGGATCAACGTAAAGCCACCACTGTTTCAGGCCTCCCGCAACGTTGATCACCTCAACGCCCTCGGCGGCAAGGGCCTTCGCCGCCTGCATCGAGCGGACCCCGCCCAAACAGTAGACGTAGACGGGCCCTTCGGGAAGCCTCTTCGCCGCAGCAGACGGGTCGGCCAGGACGTCGGCGAGCGGAATGTGCGTCGACGGCCGGATCGCGCAAATTGCACGTTCGTGGGATTCGCGCACATCAAGCATCTTCGCCCCCTGCGCGAGCCTGACCGCAACCTCCCTCACGTTCGCCTCCGGCACGCCCACTTCGTCCCCACCAGGCCGAGCCGCACCCGGCTTTGGCGCGACCGTGCCTGGCTCAGGTTGAGCTGCACCCGATTCAGGTTGAGCTGCACGTGGCCGCGGCCGAGTCACACCTGGTTCAGTCTGAGCCGCACCCGTTTTCGTTTGAAGCGCATCTGCTTCAGACACGGCCGCACTCGGCTTAGATTGAGCATTCCCCGGCTTTGACTCGGCCGCGCCCCGCCTAAATCGAGGCGCACCCGGCCCAGGCCGAATCGCGCTTCGGGATTGGGCCCTCCTCGACTTGGACTGAGCCGCACCCGGTTCAGAAGCGCGCGCCTCCGACGCATTCGTCTCAGGCGCGGGCATCCCCGGCGCACTTGGCCCAAACATGCTCAGCTCCGAGACGCGCACCTGAGGCGAGCTCGAATCGACGTCGTCCGAGCCAGGCGCACGGGATTCCGTCACGCCTGACTCGACTGAACGCGATTCGGTCGAGCCCAATTCGGCCGGGCCCAATTCGGCCGAGTCCGATTTGGCCGGGGCTGATCTAGCCGGGCCTGATTCGGGCGCAGCAGCCTTTGCCGCGTCGCCCTGCTCCGAAACTCGCGCCTCCGGGGCATTCGTTTCAAAGACAAATGCCCCTGTTCCACCCTCTTGGGAGGTCAACCTTTCAAAAGCGTCGAACTCAGGCTTAGGCGCCTTTGACGCACCCGCTCCGGGCGCCCATGTTTCAGACACATCAAACTCAGACTGACGGATTTGGAACTCACCCGCCTCGGGCGCCGACGTTCCAGAAGCGTCGCGCTCCGGCTTACGCTGCTTGGGCGCACTCGTTTCCTGCCCGGGCGTATGAGACACATCGAAATTGATCTCGCCAGCCCCGGGCATCAACATCTCGGAGGGATCAAAACCCGGCAGACCAGCCCCCGGCATGCTCGCCCCGGGCACCCACGTTTCGGAAGGATCAAATCCAGGCTCACGCACCCTCGACGCACCCGCTCCCGGCACCAACGTCTCAGACGGATCAATTTCAGGCTCACGCACCCTCGGCATCCTCACCCCGGCCATGCCCGATCCCGGCACCAACGTTTCGGACGCATCGAACTCCAGCTCGCCCGGCCCTGGCTCACCAGCCCCCTGCATGCTCGCCCCGGGCACCCACGTTTCGGAGGGGTCAAACTCGGACCCACGCGCTTTCGGCGCACCCGCTCCCGGCACCAAGGTTTCAGACGCGTCCAATTCTGACCCTTGCGGCCAATGGGCGCCAGGTTCGGCCAGGTGCGATCCAGGCGCATTTGACCCAAGCCCATTTGAGCCAAACGCATTTGACCCGAGCCCGCCTCTTTCCGAGTAGCCCGGAACGCCGCATGCATTCATCAAGCGTTCTCCTTTCAGAGGCGCCGGCCTGTCAGGCCTGCCAACCAGGGAAATCGTCTCATATCGGTTGTTCAGGGCGTCTAGCGCCAGCACGGTTCCCAGAAGAGGTTTGCCGACGCCGGTGATGAGCTTGACGGCCTCGCCCGCCATGATCGAGCCGACCTGGCCGCACAAACTCCCAATCACGCCGGCCTCTCCGCAGCTCGACGTCGCCCCGGCGGGCGGCGGGCTCGGAAAGAGGTCGCGCAGACACACGCCGGGCTCCTTGACGCCGAACTGCCGCGCCCGTCCGCCCGTCCAAAACACCGAAATCTGCGCCGAGTATCGAAGGATCGACCCCCACACTTCGGGAATCGACAATTCGGAGCATGCGGCGTCCACCGCGTAGCGGGTGAAGAAATTGTCGCTTCCGTCCAACACCACGTCGTAGCCGAACATCAGCTGGGCGGCATTTTCCTCCGTGAGCCGCTCTGGGTACACGATCACGTCGACGTCGGGGTTGAGCGCCTCGATTTTCGCCGCGGCGGAAACCGCTTTGGGCGTCCCGATGGCAGTCGAATCGTGAATCACCTGCCGATGAAGATTAGACAGGTCGACGACGTCGTCGTCGATGATCCCGATCGTCCCCACGCCGGCGGCGGCGAGGTACATAAGCGCGGGAGACCCGAGCCCGCCAGCGCCGACGACCAGCACGCGCGCCGCGGCCAAACGGGCTTGGCCGTCCTCGCCATGGAGGAGAATCTGGCGCGAATACCGCGTGCGCTGGCGATTGTCGAGCACACTCTCAGGCTCGACTGCGGGGCGAAGACTCATACCGCCATGGTACCGCTGAGCGTCGCAGCACGCCGATATTCGCAGCAGGCGGAGCCTCTGCCGGCGAGCCGACCTTGTGGCACATCAAGCCAATCTTGCGGGACGTCAAGCCAATCTCGTGGCACATTGAGCCAACATTGCGGCACGCCAATACTGATCGGGCATCGCCTTTACTGATCGGGCATCGCCTTGCGCGAGGCAACGGAGAAGGGCGGCGCGCCGTGCCGAAGGGCATCGCAGAGGGCGCGAGCGGACACAGCCCGCATCCGCGATGCGAAGCGGAATGCGCGCATCGATTAAACTCGTGCCACATGAGGATCGCCGTCATAACAGTCTCCGACCGCACGTTTTCCGGGCAACGCAAGGACGTTTCCGGCCCGCTCGCCGTTCGGCTTCTCGCCGACTTCGGCGAAGTCGAGGGGCCCGCGGTGGTGCGCGACGGCGTCGAATCGGTGCAGGCGGCGATCCGCGAGGCGGCCGACTCGGGGGCGGACGCCATCCTCACCGTGGGCGGCACGGGAATCACCAGCCGCGACCTCACGCCGGAGGCGACTGAGCCGCTGCTCGCGCGCAGGCTCATCGGCGTCGAAGACCTTCTGCGGGACAATCCCCGAGTTCCCACCGCCGCCCTCTCCCGCGGCATGGCTGGCGTCATCGAGGGAGACGGACGCCGGGTTTTCATCCTCAACGCGCCCGGATCGACGGGCGGCGTGCGCGACGCCGTCGCCGCCGTCGGCCCCCTTTTGGGCCACATCGTCGACCAGCTTGCTGACGGCGACCATCCCGCGCCGCACAAGGCCGCCACGATAGCCATTCAGAATCGAGGCCGCAGCGACGGCTCCGACGCCGAAGCGATCGTCGCCGGCGTCACCGCCGAGCCTATCGACATGGAGGCCCTCGCCGCCGCCGTGGACGATCCAAGCGCGGGTGCAGTCGTCACATTCTGCGGGCAGGTGCGCAATCACGACGACGCCCGGCCGGTGGTTTCCATCGATTACGAGGCGCACCCCGAAGCAGGAAACGTCGTTCGAAAGATCGCCGCCGACGTCGCCGCAGGAAGCGGGGCGTGCAAGATCGCGGTGCTCCACCGCACAGGCGGTCTGCGCGTGGGCGAGATCGCTCTGGGCGCAGCGGTTTCATCCTCCCACCGGAAGGAGGCGCTGCGCGTCCTCGAGGCCGTCATCGAGCGGGTCAAGCTCCGCCTGCCCATATGGAAACGGCAGGAATTCGCCGACGGCTCGGCGGAGTGGACCGGCCAGGCTTAATCAACGGCTCGGCGGAGTAGACCGGCCAAGCCTAGAGCCCCGGCACGGCAGGATCGACCCGGCGAGGAACCTCGCCGAGCAGGGCTGGGTCCACTTGGGCCCCGGCGCGGCAGGATCGACCTCGCCGAACAGTTTGCGAGACTCTGTCAGCACGCCTGGCCGACGGCTCGGCTCACCCGCCGGCGAACGGCGGGAGGACGTCCGCCCTGACGGCTCCGGAAGGCAACGGCGCGGCGTCGTCGGCGTGGGCGCCGTCGATCAGAAGCGCGCTCACGGCGAGCTGCCTGGCAAAGCCGGCCCCTCGTGCGGCGATCAGGGCCGCACGCAGATCCCCGACGGTTGCGCCCGCGGGCAGGCTGACGCTTTCCTCGGTCACGCCGGCGGCCTCTGCCACAGCGGCGAAGTATCGCAAGTTGACTGTCATTTCATCCTCCGATCGCGCTCATCGTGCGCGAAGGCTGCAAAAAACTCGGATCGTCCACGCCGTGTCCGGGCTGTTTGCCCCACATGGCCGCACGCCAAGCATCGGCGATTGTATCGTCATCGGCGCCCGCGCGCAGAAGCGAACGAAGGTCCGTTTCCTCCCGAGCGAAAAGGCAGGAGCGAACTTGGCCGTCCGCGGTCAGCCTCGTACGGTCGCAGTCCCCGCAAAACGGGCGGGTGATCGACGCGATGACGCCCACCGTCCCGCCGGGGTGCTCGACGCCGTCGACCTTGCCGGGTGCGACGTCCCACAGTTCGGCGGGCGAGCTCCCCGTGAAGGTCAACGCGGTGCTCGTCAGGGGAGTCAACGACGCGCCGGCGGGCGAGCTCCCCCTTTCCGTCCCCGGCCGCGCCACAAGCTTGAAAGCGCCTTCCAATCTGCTCAGGATCTCGTCGGCCGCAATCATCCCGGAACGCGTCCACTGCCCGCTGGGCCCAAGCGGCATCTGCTCAATGAAACGCAGTTCGTAGCCGCTCGCGAGCGCCTCCGCCACCAGCCTGACGGCCTGCGCGTCGTTGACTCCCCTGACGAGCACCGCGTTGACCTTCACGGGGAGCAAGCCCGCCTCCGCCGCGGCACGGGCGCCGGCGACGGCGTCGTCGAAGCGGTCTCTGCGAGTGAGGGCGGCGTAAGTCTCCCGATCTGCGGCGTCCATGGAAACGTTGACCCTCGTCAAGCCCGCCTCTTTCAGCCCGCGCGCGCGATGGCGCAGGCCGAGGGCGTTCGTCGTCAGCGAGGTTTCAACGGGCGTCCCGACGTCGGTGCAAAGGGCCGACGTCGCCGCCACGATCTCCTCCAACCCCTTTCGCAGCAGAGGTTCGCCGCCGGTGAACCTCACCTCGCGCACACCGAGCCTCTCGACGGCGATGCGTACGAGCCGCACCACCTCGGCGTCGGTCAGAATGCGCTCGCCGGGAGCGGGCTGCACCCCCTCGGGGGGCATGCAGTACGTACAGCGAAGATTGCATTTGTCGGTGAGCGAGACCCGCAGATCGCGCGCGACGCGTCCGAAACGATCGATGAGCTCCGGCACGCGCGGGCGGTCCGCTGGGGCCGCACCGCTCGCCCTCAGTCTGGGCAAGCCGAGATGCACCACCGGATTCGCCCGTACGGGCGTCGGGACAGACGTGGTGTTCATGTATTCCTTTATGCCTTCGTGCGTCAGACGTGAACGCACCGCAATCCTACACGGACATCGCCGCAGTTTCGTGCCTGCCACATTCAGCTGCCGCCAAATCCCGTCATCACCGCATTCATTTATCTCGTCTCGAAGACCTTGCGCTCACGACATCAAAAACCGTATATACACTTTTTTTTATTCGGCAGTCCATAACTCTTTTCAGACGTTAACGCAAGACCCCTAAAGAGAAAGGCCGAGATTTTTGATCAATTTTAAGCACTTAAGCACAGTTCGTCACATATTCAGACCCGAAACACAAACAGTCACGGAACGAGCAAAACGCTCAGAGGCGGCTTCGCCAGAAACACGCAACACCATTACGCGACCGTAAAATAGCAAATAACAAGAATGAACTTCTCTAAGTTGACCGCAAAATTCAAGTGAAAAAGAAACCCTGGTGAGCGGACCCACACTCATGTAAGCTCCAAATGCGCAGGGCATCGCAACCGGCATTTTCGTCGCCGCTCTCGCACACTGAAAACAACCAAATAACCGAAGGAACATCAATGCACAACAATCGCGTTCCTCGGCGGACTCATCGCTCGCTCGCCACCGCTACAGTTCTCACCGCGGCCGCCGCACTGGCCGCCGCGCCCCTGTTCAGCGCGTCGGCCTTCGCGGCTCACGAGTCTGCGCCGGGAAGCATCTCGCGACTCGAGCCAGCCAAGCCCGCCCAGCTCACAGGTTCGGCGGAATGGGGCCTGCGTCAGAGTTTCCGCAGCTACATCAAGACCGGTCCGGCACACGGAAGCTGGGAGCTTCTCGACGGCGCCACCGGGGAATTCAACTTCCCGGTGGACGACGGACAGTCGATCACCGCCGAAACCCCCGGAACGATCACATTCAAGGGCGGTGTGCACTTCACCGGGCACGACGGCCAGCTCGACATCACGATCGCCAACCCGGTCGTGAAATTCACCGGCCCGGACACCGCCGATTTGCTCCTCAACGTCAAGAGCAAGGCGATGGGCGCCGCCGACGTCACCGACTACGGTCAGATCGAGTTCGCCAAGCTGAGCAACATTGCGATTCAGCACGACGGCGAAAAGAAACTCACCGTGAAGGCTCCCAAGGTCGTCTTGACCGCGAAGGGCGCCCAGGGCTTTGCGAACTTCTACAAGGAGGGAACGGAGCTCGACCCCTTCAGTTTCGAAATCAACGAAACGGCCGCCCCTTCGCCTACGCCGACGCCGAGCCCCACGGACCCGGCTCCCAGCCCCACCGATCCGGCCCCTTGCCGTCTCCGTCCCAGTCGCCTGC
>CAJPTB010000058.1 GCA_905373325.1 uncultured Ancrocorticia sp. | reverse complement strand
GGGGTGGAGCACTCCGTCGATCGCCGCGTCGCCGGCAGCTGAAATCGGCGTGGGTGGCAGGCCCGGGTGTTGATAGGTGTTGTACTTGTTGCTCGCGTCACGCGTTTGGGCGGCGGTGGGAGAGCCGCCGCGATGCCCGAGGCCGTAGAGGACGGTCGAGTCCATCTGAAGCAGGCCGTTGACCTGGTCTTTGTTGGCGAGCCTGTTCTCAATCACCCGGGCGACCTTCGAATAGTACTCGCCTTTGTTGACCTCGCGTTCCACGATCGACGCTTTGATGAGCACGGTCTGCCACTGCCCGGAGGGGACCTTGAGCCTTTTGAGCTGCGCCATCCGCGACTCGACCATTTTTTTGAGCGCGTCTTCAGGCTTTGTGTTTTTGGGGAACGAGTACGTCAGCGGGGCGAACCACCCTTCCGGGTTCCCGTCGGCCTCGTCGGGAAGGCCGATCGCCGCCGTGTTCTCGGCCGCTTTCTGAACGTCGGCAACGGGCACGTTGAGATTGTCCGCCAATCGCTCATAGATCTGCTGTTTCGTCCAGCCTTCGGGGATGGTGACCCTTATTTCCGTGGACTGGCGACCGAGCAGGGACGCCAGAGCGCCCGCAGACGACATTCGCTTCTTCAACTGGTACACGCCGGGCTTGATCTGGCTTTGCGCCCTCTTGTCGTTGTTGTAGGCGTCGATGAAGGGCTGCGCGTTGGCGATGACACCCTTTTCCTTTAGAATCGCGGCGATTTCTCGGCCCGTCGCGGATTCCGGGATCACGATCGAGACACTTCCCGATCCCGGCCCGGGATAGTCCTCGACGACTTTGGACTCTTTGAAGAACTCGGGGATGAAGATCACCGAGACGGCGGAGAGGAAGGCCATGGCCATCACCAAAATGACGAACGACCGCCTTCGCTGCTTTCTGCGGCGCTTGCGCGACGCCGTTCGCTGGTCCACAAACGGGCCTTTTTGCGAGCGCCTCTGATTTGCCGAGCGATCGAAGAAATCGGTCATTGTTGTGCCTCCTGCGCGATGGAGACGCACTCGCCGGGTGCGTTGCCTGTGCGCTGTTCCATCTCAAGTGCTGTATTGAGGATAACCACAGCAGCGGCCTGATCCACAATCGAGCGGCGCTTGCGTGAGTCGCGTCCGGCCGCTATGAGCTGCCCGTGGGCAGTCACGGTGGAGAGCCTCTCGTCGACGAGCCTGACGGGCGCCGGCGCCACGGATTCGGCCAACTCGGCGGCCCAGGCGCGAGCGTCGCGCGCGGACGCGCCCTCCGTGCCGTCCATGTTGAGCGGAAGGCCGACGATCACTTCCATCGCCTCGCACTCCCGCACGATCTGCGCGGCGTCGTCAATGTCCGATTTCCCGCGCCACAGCGTCTCAACGGGGGTTGCCAAGATGCCGTCGGGGATTCGAACCTGCCCCACGTCGAATCCCACGCGTCTGCCTCTGCGCATCAGCTCAGCTGCGCCTTTAGCCCCTCGAGGGCCTCCAGAAGCTTGGACGGGTCTTGGCCTCCGCCCTGGGCGACGTCGTCGCGGCCGCCGCCGCCTCCGCCAAGGACCTTCGAGAACGAGGAGACGAGCTTTCCGGCTCTGGCGCCGGCCTGCCTCGCCGCGTCCGTCGTCGCCACGACGACGGACGGGCGGCCGTTGACGACGCCTCCGACAACGACGACGGCAGCCTCAGAATCGTCGATTCTGCCCCGGACGTCCGTTGCGACGGCGCGGACGTCGTCGCCGCTGGCGACCTCGCCCAAACCGGCCCAGTAAAGGTTGAACTTCCCGATGCGACGGCGCCCGCCTAGGATGTCCCCGATTCCTGCCGACAGCTTCTCGCGCCTGAGGGCGGCGATTTCTTTCTCGGCAGACTTTAGGCGGGAAAGTACGGCATCGACGCGTTCAGGCAGCTCCTCGGGCCGCGCGCCGACGATGCCGGCCAGCTGGGAGACGAGGGCGTGCTCTTTCGCGCCGTGCGCGTACGCCCCTTCGCCGACGAGGGCGTCGATGCGCCGCACTCCCGACCCGATCGAGGACTCTCCGAGGATGGAGACCAATCCGATCTTTCCGGTCGAGGCGACGTGCGTGCCCGCGCACAGCTCTTTCGACCACGAATCGTCGATCGAGACGACCCGGACTTCTTTTCCGTACTTCTCGCCGAAAAGGGCCATGGCCCCGGCGGCCCGCGCCTTGTCGAGGTCCATGGTTTCGTCTGTGACTTCGAGGTTTTCGCGGAGCCTGTCGTTGACGCGTCCCTCGATCCCCATGACGACGTCCGCGGGAATCTGCTCCCCGTGGCGGAAGTCAAAACGCAGCCGAGAGGGAGAATTCTCCGACCCCGCCTGGGTCGCCTGCTCCCCGAGGAATTCGTGGAGCGCCTTGTGGATCATGTGCGTCGAGGTGTGCGACCTGGCGATCTGGCCGCGCCTGTCGACGTCGATCTGCGCAAAGACTTTCTCGCCGACGGCGACCGTGCCCTCGCTGACGGTTCCGCGGTGGACGTTGAGGCCCTTGACCGGCGATTGGACGTCATCGACCTGAACGAGGCCGCCGCCTTCGACGCTTATCGTTCCGCGGTCGGCCAGCTGGCCGCCCATTTCTGCGTAGAAGGGCGTCTGGTCCAAGACGACGTCGACGTCCGCGGGGGCAGTGGCCGCGGGAACTGAAACGCCGTCGACGAGCAGCGCCACGATCTTGCCTTCCGCCCCGGTCTCCGTGTATCCGAGGAACCGAGTGGAGCCGCCGCTTTCGTCGAGGATCTCGTTGTACACGGCCGAGTCGACGTGGCCGGTCTTCTTCGCACGGGCGTCGGCGCGGGCGCGGTCCTTCTGCTCTTGCATGAGCCGCCGGAACTCGCCTTCGTCGACCTTGAGCCCCTGCTCGGAGGCCATTTCGAGGGTGAGGTCGATCGGGAAGCCGTAGGTGTCGTGGAGGGCGAAGGCGTCCTTGCCGGAGAGGACCTTGTTTCCGCCGGAGGCTTTGGACGCCGCGAGGTCGAAGATCTGGGTTCCCGACGTCAGCGTCCTGCGGAACGCGGCCTCTTCGGCCGAGGCCACGTCGAGGATCCGCGCGAATTCGGCCTCCAGCTCGGGGTAGGAGTCCTTCATCGCGTCCTTGGACGTGGCGATGAGGGAGGGAAGGACGACGTCGTCGACCCCGAGGAGGCGGATGGAGCGCACCGCGCGGCGGATGAGCCGCCGCAGAACATAGCCGCGGCCGTCGTTGCCGGGCCGCACGCCGTCGCCGATGAGCATGAGGGCGGAGCGGACGTGGTCGGCGACCACGCGCATGCGCACGTCGTCTTCGGCGTCGGCCCCGTACTTCTTTCCCGTGATCTCCTCGGTTTTGCCGATGACGGGATAGACCTCGTCAATCTCGTACATGTTGGCTTTGCCCTGGAGGAGGTAGGCGATGCGCTCGAGGCCGGCGCCGGTGTCGATGGCGGTGCGTTCGAGTTTGCCGACGAGTTCGAAATCGTGGCCTTCGCCTTCGCCCCTGATGAATTCGTCGAAGACAAGGTTCCAGATTTCCAGGAAGCGGTCTCCTTGGGCGTCTGCGGCGGGGCCGCCGTCCGGACCGTACTCGGGGCCGCGGTCGTAGTGGATCTCGCAGCAGGCGCCGGCGGGTCCGGGCTGGCCGGTGGACCACGAGATCTCCTTGAACGGGAGCTTTTGAATGCGGTCCGAGGGAAGGCCGATGACGCGAGTCCAATAGTCGTAGGAAACCGCGTCTTCTTCCCAGATCGTCATCCACAGGCGGTCGCCGTCAAGCCCGTAGCCTCCGTCGGCGAGCGAGGAGGTCAGCAGGCCCCACGCGAGGTCGATGGCGCCTTCTTTGAAGTAGTCGCCGAAGGAAAAGTTGCCGTTCATCTGGAAGAACGTGCCGTGGCGCGTGGTTCTGCCGACGTTGTCGATGTCGTTCGTTCGAATGCACTTTTGAACGGATGCGACCGTCGGCCACGGGGCGGGCTCGGTGTTCAGGATGTAGGGGATGAACGGCACCATTCCCGCGACGGTGAAAAGAATCGAGGGATCGGGCGAAACGAGGGACACCGAGGGCGCGATGTGGTGATCGTGCTTGGCGAAGTAATCGAGCCAGCGCTGACGGATTTCGGCGGTACGCATTTTTGACCTTTTCTAGGGCGGGCGCGACGCCCGCTTTTCATATACACGGGCCGCAGCCCGTGTTTTTCACGCGCGCGGGCAGTCCCTGCCCGCGCCCGCAGGATGCCAAGAACGCGCCCCGCGGGGCGCGTTCTTGGATTCGATTAACGCGAGTAGTGCTCAACGACCATCTGAACGTCGCAAATGACCGGAACTTCGGCGCGCTTGGGCCGCCTGGTCAGGGTGAAGCGGAGCTTCTCGAGATCGACGTCGAGGTATCCGGGAACTTGCGGGAGCACGTCCCGATGAGCGCCCTGGGCCGCCACGTGGAACTGCGGCGAGGTCTGCGACTTCGGCTTGACCTGAACGATCTGGCCGGGCTTGACCCGGAAAGAGGGGCGATCGACGATCTTCCCGTCGACGAGCAGGTGACGATGGACGACGACCTGGCGCGCCTGCGCGATCGTGCGGGCGAATCCGGCGCGCAGAACAAGCGCGTCGAGGCGCATTTCAAGCAGCTCGACGAGGTTTTCGCCCGACAGGCCCTCGGCGCGGCGAGCCTCCTCCCACACGCGGCGCATCTGCGCCTCGCGGATTCCGTACTGGGCGCGAAGGCGCTGCTTCTCCTTCAGACGGACCGAGTAGTCGGAGTCCTTGGTGCGGCCTCGGCCGTGCTCGCCGGGACGGTACGGGCGGCGCTGCATGTAGCGCTCGGCCTTCGGGGACAGTGCGATGCCCAGGGATCGGGACTGGCGCACAAGTTTACGAGAACGGTTTCCCGCCATTGAATTGCTCCTGTCGATGTTATATGCGCAGCCGCGTGCGGCTGCGGGGCCGACCCAAAGGCTGAGGCCCCAGGTTTGACGCTGCCCGGGTGGACAACCATGGAATTGTATCAGCTATCTCCCTCAAGCGCTTTCCGAATCCGCGCAAGCCGAGAGGTGATCTGCGACTCGTAGCCGCGATCGCTGGGGTTGTAATAGCGGACGCCTTCAAGCCCTTCCGGCATGAATTTCATGGGTGCGACGGCCCCGGGAAAGTCGTGGGCGTACTTGTATCCCTCGCCGTGTCCCAGATCCTTTGCGCTCGCGTAGTGCGTGTCTCGCAGCGCCTCGGGAACGGGGCCCGCCTTTCCCGCAGATACGTCGGACATCGCCGCATTGACGGCCATATACGCCCGGTTCGATTTAGGCGCCGTGGCGAGGTGGACCACCGCTTCGGCCAGGATGATCCGCGCTTCGGGCATTCCGACGAGCGCGACCGACTGCGCCGCCGCCGTTGCCGTCTGCAGGGCGGAGGGATCGGCCATGCCGACGTCCTCGGCCGCGCTGATCATGAGCCTGCGCGCGATGAAACGAGGGTCCTCCCCCGCGCTGAGCATTCTGGCAAGGTAGTGCATCGCCGCATCGACGTCCGACCCCCTGATCGATTTGATGAAGGCGGAGACGACGTCGTAGTGCTGATCGCCCGCCCTGTCGTAGCGCACGGTCGCCCCGTCCGAGGCCTTTGCGACATCGGCCAGTTCAATCGTCGTTTCGCCGCGCGTTCGCGCCCCCTCGGCGGCAGCTTCCAAAAGCGTGAGAGACCGCCTTCCGTCGCGCCCGGCGATGCGGACGAGATTGTCGAGCGCGTCGGCCGCGATCGAAAGGCGTCCGGCGAAGCCGCGTTCGTCTTCGAGCGCGCGGGCGACGATCGTGCGAATGTCTTCCTCGGCAAGCCCTTTGAGCGTGACGAGCAGTGAGCGCGACAGAAGCGGAGAGACGACGGTGAACGAGGGATTTTCAGTGGTCGCGGCGACCAGCGTGACCCAGCCGTTTTCAACGGCGGGCAAAAGGGCGTCCTGCTGGGCGCGGTTGAATCGGTGGACCTCGTCGACGAACAGGACGGTTTCGCGGCCGCTCGTGGCCAGACGCTGGCGCGCCGCCGAGACGACGGCCCTCAGCTCCTTCACCCCGGCCGAAACCGCCGACACCTCTTCGAAATGCCTGTTTCCCGCACGCGCGATGAGATAGGCGAAGGTGGTCTTCCCCGTTCCGGGCGGCCCCCACAAGAACACCGACGACGGCGCTCCGCCGCTCGCCTCCGCCAGCCGACGCAGTGGCGACCCCTCGGCCAGCAGGTGGCCTTGCCCGACGACCTCGTCAAGAGTTCGCGGGCGCATTCTCGCGGCAAGAGGGCCGGTTGTTCCGTCCGGAATGCCGACGTCGTCCGCGCCCATCGCATCGAAAAGGTCCATGCCGTCAATGCTATCGGGCTCTTCCGACAGTTTTTCCAGACGCGAGTTTTCCTGATGCGAGCGCGGCCGACCGAGTTGGCAGTCGCCGGGCGCCTGCCCGACAACTCGAAGCCGCCGCGCGAGGCACTAAAGGCGCCGATGACTGGAAAATATTGCCAAAAGGACCGCGAAACGCATCGCGAGTTCGAAAAGTCCCTTTGGAATCCACATGACAAGAACCAAGGTTCAAGAAGCGCCGCCGAAAACGTACTCGCGCAGCCGCGCCGGAATCGAGGCGCGCTGCCATTCAAGTTCTGCGACGAGGGCGGCCCCGGACAGCGCCTTGCGCGTGTAGCGTTCGACATTGCGCGCATGCCCGCCCATATGGGCGACGGCGATCGCCTGCCCGCATGCCCGGGCAACGGCTTGAGCTGCAGCGTCTTCACACTCGCGAGCCGCAGCGTGGCATGACAACGCATGCGCCCGCATGGGGCCGACGGCCAGCCTTCCGTCGCGAAACTCGTCGACGGCGTCCAGCGCGCGGCGAAGCCGATCGTCCAAAGGGCGATGCTCGGCGAAGACGGGCATCAGGCGGCGGACGCAGCGAGCAGCCCAATCGATGAGCTCGCGCCGGTCGTCTTCGGACAGCGTGAGGTCGGCGGCGTCGGGCCTCGGCTGCAGATTCGTCACGTGGAAAAGGTATCAGACGCCTTAGCCGTGGGACGACGCCACAAAACGGGCTATAGCGGCGCGTTCGGCCGCTATTTGCTCACTGCGACGCCGCAGCCGATCCTCGAGCTCGGAAAGTTCGCGCCGAAGATTCGGGCACATCGTCACCGTCGCCTCGCCGCTTCCGGCGCGTACGCAATCGAGATAGCGCTTGGCCGCCGCCGCACTCAGTCCGGTGCTGAGAATCAGCCGAATTCTCTCAACCGTGTCAAGGTCTTCTGCCGTGTAGTCGCGATATCCGCCAGGCGTGCGCGCGGGCACGAGCAGCCGGGCCGTCTCGTAGTGGCGCAGGGCTCTGGCGCTCACTCCGGCCATTCGCGCGAATTCGCCGATTCGCATGTCTCACGTCCCTTCCTCACGCATCGTCCGCATTCTCGCACCCTCCCCGAGATCGGCCACCATTCTCGCAGAGTTTCGTTCGCCGCTGCAGCCGCCTTCCGGCGGTGCGCAACTGCGGCGCGATCGCTTAGGCGACGCTGCGCAGCCTCCTCTACGCATTGCCCAACCGCCAAGCTGCGCGATGCCCTTGTGGCGCCGCGCAACCATCACGCGGCGCGATGCCCTTTTGACCTTCACGCTAGCGTCAAGCCATAGCATTTCAGCTATGAAAAACTCAGACTCATTTGCGAAAGGCGCCGATTCATTTGCGCGAGGCACCGATTCATTTGCGAGAGACGTCGATTCCCCCTTGGGCGATTCCGTCAGGGGAATTCCATTCGAGCGGGTCGTGATCCTCCACGGTTACGGCGCCACGCCCGCAGACCACTGGTTTCCTTGGCTGACGCGGGCCGTTCCCGGCGCCGAGGCAGTCGAGCTCCCCCGCCCCCAGTCGCCCGAGGCGGCCTCGTGGATCCTCGCAGCAACCGACGCAATCGGCCCCCTGTCGCGGAAGACGGCCGTCGTCACCCACAGCCTAGGCGGCCTTGCCGCGCTGCGCGCGATCCAACGCCTCGTCAAACGCGGCGCCGCGCAGGCCCGAGCACACGGCGGCGCGTCCTGCGACGCGCAGCTCGGCGCACTCGTCGCCGTCGCGCCCTTCGCCTGCGAACTTCCGCTTGCCGGGGACGACGACGTCGACCGCTTCATACTCTCGCAGCTGCCTAATTTCCTCTCAAAGAACCCTTTCCCCAATCCGCGCGTTTTCGTCCGTGCAACGGTGATCCGCTCAGACGACGACCCGTTCGTTTCGGCCGGGTCGTCCGAGGAGTTCGCGGCGCGAATCGGCGCTAAAACGCTGACCGTGCACGGGGCCGGCCATTTTCTCGCGTCCGACGGCGTCACCGAGCTTCCCGAAGTGCTCGAAGCGCTGTCGGCGGCCTAAACGGCGCTCTGTTCGGCGGCGGGGACGGAAGGCGCGCCGCTCAATTGAAAATCGCGAGTTAGCAGCGCTTCACTCGGCCGCAAGCCCGGTAGAGAGCGGCAAACGCGGTCGGGCGGCGGGTCTCGGCGACTGAGAAATAGAGTAAGGTCAGTCTCGTGGCACCGAACCGCTCCGCTGACCGCCTCGCTGCAGACCGCGCACTGGATTACTTAGAGAACACCCCGATTGCGAAGGCCGATCTCGTCGGCCTCTACACATCGGTCGGATGGTCGAATTACACCCGAAACCCAGATCTGCTGCACCGCGCCGTCGAAAACTCACTGTGGAAACTGAGCGTGTGGGACGGCCGCGAGCTCGTCGGCCTAGCCCGCGCCGTCGGAGACGACGCCTCGATCGCCTACATACAGGACATTCTGGTGCGCCCCGACATGCAGCGCCGCGGCATAGGCGCGCGTTTGGCCTCCGCGGCGCTTGAACGTTTCGCGCACGTGCCCCAGATCGTCCTCATCACCGACGACGAGGAGAAAACCGCCTCCTTCTATCGAAGCGTGGGAATGACCGACCTCGGCGAGCTCGGCGTTCGCGGCTTCGCACGATTCTCGTTTTGATCCCCGTTGCGCTGCTTGACCGGCGAACTCGCCGGCAGGTCGCCCTTATTGCGCGGCGAGACCGGCGATCGCCGCGGCGCTGGCGGCCACGGCTTCGTCGATCCACTCGGGAATCTCACACCCGACGTGCGGACGGACCAAGCCGTACGGGCACGTGCGGGTCGCCGCCACGATCAGCCC
>CAJPTB010000057.1 GCA_905373325.1 uncultured Ancrocorticia sp. | reverse complement strand
CGACGGATGCGTGTCCGCCCCGTCACGTCCAAGCGTGTATCGCACGAAAACCGCGTCGCTTGGAAACGCGTCGCTTGAAAATTTACCGCTAGAAAACCGCGTCGCTCGGAAAGTTCGCCGTTCGAAGGCCGCTTTGCTCGAAAATTCGCCGTTCGAAGGCCGTGTCACTCGAAGGACGCCGTGCCGCCGTCCTCTTTGCCCGACCGGCGGTCGCTGTCGTCGGCGAGTTCGTGTCTCCACTTGGCGAAGTCCACTTCCTCGGCGATGTCGCCCCGAAGCTCCTCAAGGCGCGAAATGAAATCCTCCTGTCTCTTCTCCACGGCCTTCGCCGCCGCTTCTGCGGCTTCGTCCAGGTTCGTGCCCGGAAGGCTGTCGGGAATCGCCAGCAATGCCTCCACCATCTGGTCTTTCGTCTCGCGAAGCCCTTCGATGTCCTCACCGAGGCTCGAAAGGAGGGCGTCGAGTTCCTCCACCTGACTGTCTCGAAACTCCTTGCCGAAGATTTGGTAGGTGTCGCACGGGGCTTCGCCAGGCTCCTGATCGTCGGCCTCGGCGGCGCCGTCTTCTGGCTGACCGGCGCCGTCTTCCGACGGCGCGGAACCGTCTTCCGACGGCGCGGCGTCGAGTTCGCCCTGACCCTCTGCCCAACCGGGATTGAGCGCACCGTCGCCGTCTTCTCCGCTGACATTATCGGCGCTGAGTCCGCGGTTGTCCGCTTGGCGGCTCTCCGCCTCTCCGCCGACCTCGCGCGCGCCGAACTCACGGGCCTCTTCGGGATCTCCGGAATCCGGATTGTCGGGCTCGGAGTTCGCATTCTCAGCCATGGCTCTCCCCTTCGTTGAGTTTCAGGCGGCGTCCGCTACGCGTGCAGCAATCGACGTCGGCTGTCGACGACGTCGTTATTTTTGCGTCCTCTCAGTACCCTACACGCCCCGCAGCCGTCAGTCACCGACGTCGTCATAGGTACAGCCTGCAGCCTTTCGACCATGCCCAAATGCGGATCAGTCATTGACATCATCGGCGGCATCGGTCCTCCCCTGCCCCGAACTGCGTTCCGCAAACTGCGCAGCGAGCGAGGTGACCGCCACCCACGGCCAGCGCACCATTGCTTGAGTCCGACAACAAAGTTCCGCTAAAACATTTAAAACCTTCCACTTGAGGTCAAAGATTAAGCTCGTAGCTATGCTGGGCAGACAAACGACGCGGCTACGGACATACATGAACACTTAGAAAATCCCCTTTCCAACCCTTTCGCAAGTAAGGCGCTTTCGAACCTGAGACGGAAGTAGGTTATAACCCCTAAGCTGCCTTTCGACAGCCGCACCAAGATCATTCCCCCTTTCACGCTCAGACAACAACGATTGCCATACACAACTAACGTCATCAGCAATCTCTATTAAAGTGGCTGGCTTAACTCTGAAAACATGTGGATCTGCAATAACTTTGGCATCATCCGCAATCCCGGGCTTTGGGGAGATAATAAGCGATACGCAGTTTTTTTGCGCTACACTAACTTTGCGATTATTAGATAAGAATAGGTTGCGCTGAGAGTTTGTTTGCCTTATGTCTTGAAGCCTAATCATTCCCGAAGGATTATGACCACTTTTAGCCTCCAGCGTTATCAAAAGAAAATTACCCCAAAACCAAACTGAATCACACTGCCCGTCCCCTTCAGGTTTCTCTGATGAAGCGCCCAAGAGTTTACCCAATACTGTAAGTGCAGGTTCATAAACTTTTGGTTCCGTAGCCCTAAGGCCATTAACCATACCATAAATTTCATCTCTTTTATTCTTTGGTCTTAACCTTCCCGAAGATAGAATGGTCGTAATCTCTCTAACTGCATAGTCGTCGACTTCACTCAAAGGCTGAGGTTCCCCCTTCCCGATCGGTGGTAGATAACTCATCCAAGTACCCAGACCGGCAACTTGCCTAGCTTCAGAAACCAACCTCTCGACCTTATCAATGGAGGAGTGATCAAGATTATGGCCCCTTCGAGAATCTGCATGAAGCCACACCGCCTGAAGATAGATCCAAAAGGCTCTATACCCCTCCAGGCCGCCCCCTTTAAGCATACGAACAACCTGCTCAGCATACTTACTGGCGTCCGCCCATTCCCCGACAGCGGCAGCTTGCCAACACTCAACCTCCGCTTCGACACACTCCGCGAGAATCTTGGTCCCCTTTAGAACTTTCCTGCTAAACTTTCGGGAATTTTTTATCAATTGAGGCTCAGCTTCGTCCCGCCAAGTATTATTTTCCCCGCGGTTCAGAAAAGCTCTGACATTCTCAAGCACACTATCACCTTGACGATGATCACCTCGCGAATTTACCTTTCCGAATTCAATCTCCGCTTGAAGTTCGGGATCAAGCTGACGAAGTACCTCCTCGCGGAGCAGATACGATGACAGATCCCCTAAAATAAGAACGACTGCACCATCTTCAGGGCCTCTTGTACATCTACCTGAACCTTGAATAATACGAGTACGAACACGTGGCTCGGTAAGTATTGAAGCACCTACTTCACGACTTAAGAATCGTTCTTGTAGACTGACCTGATCCGGAACATTATGCAATATAATCAAACTACATTTATCACCAGGAACATCAATTCCATCATAGCGTCCACCTAAAGAACATACAACGTGTTCTTCACTAAGAAATGATTCCATACCATCTTCAACATCATCAATTCCCATTATTTTCCATTCATTCATGTCGGCGATCTTTCTTGCGTTTTTCTCTGCTAGCTCATTCGTCGGAGCAAGGACCAGAGCCTTCCCTGCACAATCTAAAATATCATGCATAACTTCCTCAAGCTTAACATCGTCGACTAACTCAGGAAACACAAAAAAACGCCTGCCTTTCCTTGGGGAACTACTTTCGTCTAGACCTATTGAATGTATAATTTTACGTCCAAAGCATCTCTCTAAATCGCCAACATCGCTTAAGGTCGCTGAAAGATATAGCCTTTGTCTAGCATCATTAAACAAAGTATTTTCAAAAGTTGGAGGAATATATGGGCGAATCAGTATTTTTCCATAAGAGATATAGACCAAACAACTTTTTAAACTATTTTGGATCATTTTGTAAGAGTATTTATAATTATTTTCAAAAGTTCGTAAACATTCATCAAGTTTTAAGACTAAATTGTTACTAGACAATGGAATCATCAAACGCACAACGTCATTAACGCCCTCACTTGATTGGCGACTTCTCAATCGCTCAACAACCACATCATCCATTGATTCAGAAAAAATATCCAATACCTTCATATACTCTTCTGAATCACGAAGTATTTCGACGGCGTAAGCTTGACTCACGTACTGCTCGCCCGCATGCGCATCATCAAACACTATTAAATCCGCTTGAACTAACTTTGGATTACTATTGAATATGCTACTATAAGTAGAGACCGCAATCTTTTCAGCACTTTCATATGAAATTCTATCTTTCTGGTCCCAGTCTGAACTTTTGCCCACTAAAAGAGATACATCGATACCTTCACGACCGGCGACAGTAACTACTTGATGAGCAAGCTGACGGGTCGGGCAAGCGTAGATCACAGGCTTCTTCCGTTCCCTGCGAGTCCACTCGGCAACTAGTAAACCGATCAGTGTTTTTCCTGTTCCCGTAGGGAGCTCAAAAGCAATATCAGGATCGTTTTGTTTCTCTTTGAAAGCTTTTAAAATTTCAGATTGATGAGCCCACAACGCCTGACTTCCACCGGTGCGCCTACGAATGCCATCTCGATACATCTGGATCGGATCGACATATTCTGTCTGATCGTCTTCAGTTTTGACGAACGCCATGAGAATCCCTCCATATATCTAACATATGCGCTCTGTGTGGCTATTTTAACCTATGATTTCTCTTTCGACTTACTCTCAATTCGTGCGCATACTTGTAGAGTGATTTCCATATCATCTTAGTTTCATACTCGGACGGCAACATTCTGGGTCCTGCGGCTCTTGGCATTCGCCCGGAAAACGTCAACAATGGGAGTGGACGCCGAGCCGGCCAATCGGCGAAAACCGCCAGAAGCGCACAGAAGGAGTCACCATGGACCAGCCAACGACGGGCGAGCCGAGGAAGATCGCCGTCCTCACCTCGGGCGGCGACGCCCAGGGAATGAACGCCGTCGTGCGGGCGGTCGTGCGCACAGCCCTCCACGAGGGCGCCGTGCCCTACGCGGTCATGGAGGGATGGAAGGGCGCCGTCGAGGGAGAGAGCCTCATACGCGAGATGACGTGGTCGGACGTCTCGGGGATCCTCAACGAGGGCGGAACCGCCATTGGGACGGCGCGATGCGACGCCTTTCGGGAACGCGACGGCATGCGCGCGGCCGTCAGGAACCTGGTGGCCAAGGGAATCGACCGGGTGGTGGCCGTCGGCGGCGACGGCTCGCTCACGGGCGCCGACGAGCTTCGGGCGCAATGGTCCGGTCTTCTCGACGAGCTGGTCGAGCGGGGCGAGATCACGCGCGAGCAGGCGGACGCCCATCCGCGCCTGCACCTGGCCGGCGTCGTCGGGTCGATCGACAACGACCTGGTCGGAAGCGACATGACCGTGGGAACCGATTCCGCCCTTCACCGGATCGTTGAGGCGATCGACGCGATTACCTCGACGGCGGCCTCGCACCAGCGCACGTTCGTCGTCGAAGTGATGGGAAGGCGATGCGGCTATCTGGCGCTGATGAGCGCCATAGCCGGCGGCTGCGACTACGTGTTCATTCCCGAGCTTCCCCCCGAGGAGGGCTGGGAGGCGCGAATGTGCGAGAAACTGCGCGAAGGCAGGGCCGCCGGGCGCAGGGACTCGATCATCGTCGTTGCCGAGGGCGCGCAGGACCGCCAAGGCAATCCGATCACGGCGAAGCGGGTCCAGGAGGGCATCCAGGATCGCCTCGGCGAGGACGTGCGAATCACGTCCTTGGGCCATGTTCAGCGAGGCGGCACGCCGTCGGCCTACGACCGGTGGATGTCGACGATCCTCGGCTACACCGCCGCCCTCGAGACAGTTCGCGCCGGCGAGAGGGACGAACCGTGCATCATCGGCACGCGGCGCAACCGCGTGGTGCGCCTGCCCCTGATGGAGGCGATCCGCGAGACCCGCGCCGTCAAGGGGTACCTTTCCTCGGGCGACTACGAGGCCGCAGTCGATTCACGCGGCCCGGGGTTTCGCGGAATGCTCGACGTTTTCGAGACGATGTCGATGCCGGTGGAGAGCCATCGAGGGCATATCGCGACGCCGGACGGACGCCCACCGCGCGTCGCCGTCATGCACGCCGGAGGCCTTGCGCCCGGCATGGACCCGGCGGCGAAGGCCGCCGTCCGCCTCGGACTCGACCGCGGATTCACAATGCTCGGGGTCGTCGGCGGATTTCCGGGCCTGCTCGACGGCGAGCTGCGCGAGTTGACCTGGGCCGACGTCGATTCTTGGGCCGGCTCCGGCGGAGCCCATCTGGGAACGCACCGGTCGGTTCCGGCCGTCGACCAGTACTACGCGCTCGGGCGGGAGATCGAGAAGAACCGGATCGACGCCCTCATGGTCATCGGCGGCTTCACCGGATACCTCGCCGCGCTGCACATGGTCGAAGAAAAGAACCGCTACCCCGCCTTCGACCTCCCCATTGTCTGCGTTCCGGCGTCAATCGACAACAATCTGCCGGGCGCCGAGCTGTCCATCGGCGTCGACACCGCGCTCAACAACAACGCCGAGGTGATCGACCGCATCAAGCAGTCGGCGGCGGCCAACCACCGGTGCTTCGTGGCCGAGGCGATGGGGCGCCGATGCGGATATCTCACGCTCATGTCCGGAATAGTCGCTGGCGCAGAGCAGGTCTACCTCTCGGAGAACGGCATATCCCTGTCGCAGCTGAGCGAGGACGCCGCGCGGATCGTCAAAGCCTTCGAGGGCGGACGCGACCTTTACCTCGTCGTCGCCAACGAAGAGGCCTCCGAGTACTACACGACGGACATGCTCACCAAGATCTTCGAGGCCGAAAGCCGGGGTCTGTACGACGTGCGGCCGGCCGTGCTCGGCCACATGCAGCAGGGCGGCAACCCCTCGCCCTTCGACCGCACACTGGCCGTGCGCCTGGCAAACTACGCGATCGGCGAGCTCTCCAGGCAGTTCGAGAAGGGCAAGCGCGACGGCGTTTTCGTGGGTCTGTCCGACGGCGAGATCAAAGTCCAGCGCCTGACGCACATGGACGAGCTCATCGACCTGAAGACAAGGCTCCCGGTCGATCCGTGGTGGCGTGGCCTGGAGGAGATTCTCTACACCGTGGCCGACAAGGACTTCGACAAGAAGCTCGACATGCCGGCGGTCTACGAGGCGAACTAGTCCCGCCTCGACGGGACCCGAGGGCGCGGCAGGCCCGTGTGCCGGGGCCCCGACCAGCCGGAAGTCGGGGCGTCAGCCGTCGGCCGGCGGCTCCTCGTCGTCGGCCTTGGTAGCCCGCAACCAGGCGATCCTGCGGCCTTCGAGGCTCTTGACCCGCAGGATGCGCCCGTCCCAGCGGACCTCGTCGCCCACGCGTGGCATGCGCCCGAGCTCGTTGACGACGTACCCGCCGATGGTGTCGAAAGGGCCCTCGGGAAGCTCGCTGCCGAAGACCTTCACAATTTCCGCGCGGCTCGCCAAACCGTCGATGTCCCGGGAATCCCCGCGCTTGATGGCCACCGGCGTCTCTTGATCGTATTCGTCGCGTATCTCGCCGACGAATTCCTCGACGACGTCCTCGAGCGTGATGATGCCGTCGGTTCCTCCGTATTCGTCCACCACGACGGCGAGGTGGGCGTGCTTGGCGCGCATCTCCTTCAGGGCGTCCATCACCGGCTTGCCGGTCGGAAAGAACAGTATTTCGCGGACAAGGTCGCCGACCGTCCTCACGCTCGACGAAGGATTGATGAGATCCCGGATGTGGATGAAGCCGACGACGTCGTCGTCCGAAGTTCCGTGGCGAACCGGATACCGTGAATGCTCGAGCTCCGAAACCTCCTTTTGGGCCTCCTCGATCGCCGTGTCCGCAGAAAAGAACTCCACCTCTGTGCGCGGAGTCATGATCTGCTCGACGGTCCTGTCGCCCACCGAAAGCATGTCGACGACCATCTCGCGCTCGTCCTCGCCGATCGTGTCCTGACTGGCGACGAAGGCGCGGAGCTCGGCCACGCCCATCGTGTCCTTCTGCTCGCGCGGGTTGCGCCCGAGAAGCCGCAGCACGACGTCGGTGGACAAGCCGAGGAACCAGATCACCGGGCGCAGCAAAAATGTGATGACCGAGAGCGGACGCACGACGACGCGCGCTATCGTCTCAGCCGATTGGAGCGCGATGCGCTTGGGCACGAGCTCGCCGCAGACGATGGACAGGTAGGCGATGGCGACGGTCACGAAAATGAAAGCCAGGGTTTGGGAGGCGGACGCGCCCAACCCCCATTTCTGGAGCGTCGGCGCAAGAACCGGGGCGATCTCGGAGGCTCCGAAAGACGCCGAGAAGAAGCCGGCGATCGTCACGCCGACCTGGACGGCGGAAAGAAAACGATTCGAATCCGCCGTCAAACGCGCGACGGCTTTGCCCGCCGAACTTTTCTTGGACATCTCGTCGATCTGCGTTTGGCGAAGGGAAACGAGCGCCATCTCCGACGCGGAGAACAAACCGCCGATCAGCGTGAAAAGAAGGACGAAAAGGATGTCTTTGACAAGTGGATCCACACCTCCATTGTCGCCCACCCGCGCCTTCAGCCACACCGAGGCACGGCAAATGAGTAAGCAATCACCGTCAGGCCGCGTTTATCGGCAGAGCATGTGTCGGCAGGGTGCGTCTCGGCAGGCCGCGTTTGTCGGCAGAGCGCGTTCGCTGGGAGCCTGCTTCCGCCGCAAATCCGCATGTGCCGAGACGCTGCGTTTTCGGTCGGTTTCGCCTCCCGGGTTCCCGCGAGAGTACCATTTCCACGCAACACATTCACACTACGCAAGGAGGCGACATGTCATCGCCCGCACATGCGCCGTCGGCGCCCGAAAGGGCGAAGATGCGCGAGCTGACCGTCCGCGGGATAATCCTGGGCGGCGTCATCACACTCGTTTTCACCGCCGCAAACGTCTACATGGGCCTCAAGGCGGGCTTGACCTTTGCGACGTCGATCCCGGCGGCCGTCATTTCGATGGCGGTCATCAACCGTTTCAAGAATCACTCGATCGTCGAGAACAACATCGTCCAAACGATCGCCTCGGCCGCCGGAACGCTTTCCGCCATCATTTTCGTGCTGCCGGGCCTCGTGATGGTCGGCTGGTGGCAGGGTTTCCCCTACTGGACGACCGTGGCCGTCTGCGCAATCGGCGGCATCCTCGGGGTCATGTATTCGATTCCGCTGCGCAGGGCGCTCGTGACGACGTCGGACCTTCCCTACCCCGAGGGGATCGCCGCGGCGGAGGTCCTCAAGGTGGGCGACTCCGAGAAAGGCTCCTCTCACAACCGCCGCGGCATGCGGGCGATCGTCGTCGGAGGCCTCGCCTCGGCGGGATTCTCCCTTTTGACGAACCTCAAGGTCGCCGCCGCGGAGGTCACCGCCGCCCTCAAGGCCGGCCCCTTCGCCACGTGGATCGGCGCGGGGGCGAGCATGGGCCTGCTCGGCGTCGGCCACCTCGTCGGCTTGAGCGTGGGAATCTCCATGGTCGTCGGGGTCGTGCTGTCTTTCGGCGTCCTTCTGCCGACCCTCGTGTGGGGCGACGAGTCGGCGACGGCGTCGGAAGAGGCCGTCAGGAGTGTCTTCATCGACCAGGTGAGGTTCATCGGCGCCGGCGTCATTGCGATCGCGTCTGTGTGGACGCTCATCAAGATCCTCAAGCCGATCGCCGTCGGCATGCGCGAAGCCGCGATCGCCGCCGGGAAGCGCCATGCCGGCAAGAAAGTGGACCTGACCGAGCGCGACATTCCGATCCAGATCGTCGGCGCCACGATCGCGCTTCTCATGCTTCCCATCGGATTCCTCCTGGCGGACTTCGTCAACGGGACCGCCATCCACAATTCGACCCACCTCATGGTCGTCTCGGTGGCGTTCATCCTCCTCATCGGACTCGTCGTCGCCGCCGTCTGCGGCTACATGGCCGGGCTCATCGGGTCGTCGAACTCGCCGATCTCGGGTGTGGGAATTCTCGTCGTGCTCGTGGGCGCC
>CAJPTB010000056.1 GCA_905373325.1 uncultured Ancrocorticia sp. | reverse complement strand
GAGGGACGATTCGCGCAAAGTATTACGCGAAAGCGGGCGCAGACAAAGACACGGCGCTGAAGATCACCCTGGCGGTGTGGGCGTCCAACCTCATCGGACTGTTCGTCATGCTCGTCGCCACGCTTCCCTTTGCGATCAAATACGACCGCGGGGGCCTGTGGATCGTCCCGCTCGTCATGAGCCTCTACATTCCGCTTTATTTCTGGGGCGGGAAACTCAAAATTGGCAAAATCGACTTGAGCCGTTCCCCCTTCGCACTGCAAAACTTCAAGCAGAAAACGGAGATGACCTTCGCCTCGCTCTTCGACTGGGTCATCGCCGGCGTGTATTTCTGGGCGTGCGTTCTCCTCTTCATCCCCGAAGCGGATCTGTGGCTTTCCCTGTTCGTTTACTCGACGGGCACCCTGGTGGGCCTCATATCCTTCATCCCGGGCGGGCTGGGAACCTTCGATCTGACGGTGGCGACCCTTTTCAAGGGCGTCGGATACAACACCACGGGCCTTCTTCTGGCGATCATCGTCTATCGCGTTTGCTATTACGCGATTCCCTGGATTCTCGCCAGCCTCTACGGGGCGAGCGAGCTGCTGGCGCCGAAGATCGGCTTGGGAGACAAGCGCAAGCGCGAGGACACCCTCGTGACCGTCCTGTGGATCGGGACGCTCCTCGCCGGCGTCGTCCTCATCATTTCCGTTTTCAGCCCGGCCATTTCGAGACGATTCGACATACTCAACAACATCGTCCCTCACGGCGTCATCGAGGCGTCGCGAATGACGACCCTGCTCATCGGGATCATGCTCATCATCCTTTCCCGAGGCATTCGCGCCCGAGTCGCCAGAATCTGGGGAATCTCGCTCACGATCATGGTGGCGGGGGCGGCCACGTCCATCGCAAAGGGCCTCGATTGGGAAGAAGCGCTCATCCTTTTGGTGCTTTCCACAATCCTCTTTTCGGTGCGCAACGCCTTCAATCGGGCTCCGCTCAAGCTGACGGCCAAGGGGTTCGTCGTCTCCGCCTTGACGATCGTCGGCATTCCCCTGGGGATCTTTCTGTGGCGCCTCTACCACGACCACCAGATCGAGCGGCCTTTCCCGGACCACGGCACGGCCTTGAGACACACCTTCTTCTACGGGGCCCTGTGCGTCATCCTGACCCTGACGATCCTCTTTTCCAGGGGAGGACGCCTGGAATTCACCCCTCCGACGGAGGAAGACGTGGCCCGCTACGAGGAGTTTTTGGCCAAGTACGGCGGCAACGAGTACTCGCATCTTTTCTTCCTCGGAGACAAGCACGTCTTCTATTCCGCCAAGGGCGACGTCGCACTCCTGTACCGCCCTCATCGCAACAACCTCATTATCTTGGGCGATCCGATCGGCAACGAAAAGAGCTTCGAGGCGGCCATCGACGAATTCGTTCGATTGGCGGAGGAACACCGAATGAACGTCGCGATCTACGAGCTTTCGGCGAAGTACCTGGCCACATGTGCGGATCAGGGCTTTACCTTCGTCAAGATCGGCGAAGACGCGATGCTCAATCTGGGAACCTATTCGAACGTCGGAAACAAGGGCAAAATCTTCCGGCGCATGCGCAACCGCATGGAGGAAAAGGGAACCCACTTCGAGCTCATCGAACCTCCATTCACGCAAGAGTTCCTCGATGAAGTTCGATCCGTCTCCGACGCTTGGATCGGCAAACGCGAGGAGATGGGATTCTCACTGGGGCGCTTCGATCCGGCCTATCTTGGGAGAGCCCCCATCGCCGTCGTGCGCAACGAGAAGCGGATCGAGGGTTTCGCATCGATCATGCCGGCCAGCCCAAACGTCGCGTCTATCGACCTCATGCGCATTCGTCCGGACGCCCCCGGAGGCACGATGGACGGAATCTTCATTTCCCTCATCGAGTGGGCGCGCGACGCCGGGTACGAGTACTACAACCTCGGAATGGCGCCGCTGTCGAACACCGGGCGGGCAGTCTATTCGGGAAGCAAACAGAAGGTCGTGCGCTACATCTACGACTTCGGCAACCGCGCGTACAACTTCAAGGGCCTGCGCTCCTATAAGGAGAAGTTCCGGCCGGAGTGGACCAGCCGCTACCTCGTCTATCGCAACGCCGGAGTGCTCGTCTCCACGCTGCTGTCGGTTCTCGACGTCATCCACCGTCCGCCCCAGGCGAGCGCGATCGGCGTTCGGGACGTTCTCGCAGACTTCCAAGCCGGGCGCTCCTCCCTCCTGGCGAAGGGGCTCGGACGCCCAACGGTCGATCACGGCACCGGCCGCCCCGATTTCGAGGGTCCGCGCAGGGGCGCCCCCTCCCCTGCCGCAAAGAATTCGGCGAAGAGGGACGACGCCGCAGCGCCGAAGAAGAGCAAGGTCCACAAACAGAAGGGCCGCGCGATCGCGCCGAAGACTCCCATTGCCGCCGAGGCGAGAACCCAGGCCGAGTCGGCGAAGAAGTCCGGGCCGGCGCCCAAAGCCAAACCCGGAGCCGGGTCGTCGTCCAAACCCGGAGCCGGGTCGATGCGCAAGGCCGACGCCGATCCGGGAATCGAAGCCGAGCCGGAGCTGAAAACCGAAGTCAAAACCGGCGGACAACGCGAGGCCGAAGCCGATGTGGCCCCGGCAAAGTCCGAGGTCGAGGAGCTAGGCTGACTTCTTCTCGGTAACACACGATAGGCCGCATCAAAACCGCTCTCAGAGGCAGCCCCGAACCGCGTGTCGGAATCCGGGGCTGCCTCCTGTACGGGCATCAGCAGTTTGCGCTGACAGTTAGCGCTGACACCGGCGGTCTGCGTTGCCTCCGGCCCTCTGTGCTGGCATCGTCAGTTTTTGCTAGTCGTTGAGATGCGCTACAGCGTAATCCGCCTCACTGGCGGTGAATTTCTCGCCATACTCGCTGGTGAGCTGGTCGCGAATGGCCTGAGAAGACATGTGCATGGTCTCTTGGTACTCCTTTGCCTTGGCAAGCGCGTTTGCGTTGTAATCAGCTTGAAGGTTATCGACCGCGTATTGAGCAGCCTCAGCAGGGAATTTATCGGCGTACGGACTGATTAGCTGGTTGTAAATGCCTTTCTTCGACATATGCATGACGTTTGAGTAGCTCTTAGCCGACTCGAGAGCATTCTGATACTCGCGGGGAACTTTAGGCTCAGCCTCTGGAGTCGGCACCGCAGCAGGGGCGGCCGTTTCCGGGGCGCTTTGGGTCTGAGGTGCAGCGTTAGCCTCGGGCGCGCTTTGGTCCTGAGGCGCAGCTTCGGCCCCGGGCACATTTTGAGGCTGGGACGCGCTTTGAGTCTGGGACGCGCTCTTCGAGCTCGAGGTCTTTCCCTCTTCAATAGCCTGCCCGATGGCAGCGATCACAACAATCGAGACAATCGCAATAAACCACCAACGTTTATAGAAGGGTTTCTTCAATTGCGGTCTGGGCGCCGTCGGGACTGGCGCCCACGTGGGCGCGGGAGTTGGCTGGGACATTGAATCCTCCTTGATTCTTCCCTGTAAATAGTGAGCGTCTATTAGTCTATCGGAACGCTCACTCTCAGACTGTCTGTTTGAACTCCAAGTTTTGACCAATCTTTCTCGTCTTCCCCTTTTCCCCTTTTGCCGCCCTGCTTCATGCGCCAGAGACGACGGCCTCCCGCGATGCGAGCCCCCTCCAGGCGAGAGCCCGGGGCAGGCTGGCGAGGGGAAAGCCTGTCCGACTTCCGCCCTTCCTGCCAAGCGGGAGCTCGGAGGGAGGAGCTAAGCTCACAGCGACGCCGATCCGGCAAACGGACGCTGAAAAACCTGCAGGCGAACATAAAAAGTCCCTGCGACGCCAAAAGGACGTCGCAGGGACTCAAAGTGTGGAGATGGCGGGAATTGAACCCGCGTCCGACGATGCTTGCCCAAGTATTCTCCGGGTGCAGTTCGCAGTGCGTTGTTTTCGGCCCCAGCGCTCACGCGAACAAGTCGCTGACAGACCTAGCAGCGTAAAAGTCCCGAGCTGACCCGCTGCGTGTCAGCTCAGCAGTGGCTTTCAAAGTCGACGCCAGATTCTAAGAGGAAAGCACCCCTAGGCTGACGGATTTCGGAGCTCGCTCAGGCGGCGAGGGCGAAATCGGTGCTCTTGTTCTTGGCACCTATTGGTTTACAGAGAATCGTTAACGAGATGACTCTGCATCCTCGACCCGCTTCCCTTCGGCGCACAGTCGCCGTCGAAACCGATCATCCCCGTATTCTGTTCTCATTGAACGCGCCTCTGTTGAAGCTCAGCCATTCTATATCGATTCTCCGTCGAATTCCAGAGCCAGTTCGCCCTTCGCACACACCGCCCGCATGCACGCGTGACCGCCGACATAGGATTGCCGACGGCGAAAAGAGACGAGTGTCGCGGACAGCCAAGAATAGAACGAGGACAATGAATATAGGATGCAAAAACGAGAAGGACATGCGATGAAGAAAAGCTCGACACGCAAGGGCTCAACGCGCAAAAGGCTGACCTTCGCGGGAGTGGCTGCTTTTGCGATAGGAGGAATGATCGGCTGCAACGCGCCTTCGGCCTCTGAACCCCAGGCGGCCTCGACGTCCGAAGGGACTGCCGCACAGAGGACGTCCCGCGCGTCCGCTTCGGCTAAAGCCCGAGGAGCCTCCAACGTTCGCGGGGCTTCGGGGCAATCGCCGTCGTCGGCCTCGCCTCGCAAAGATCTCAACAACCTCGAAGGCGCCAAGCTTTCCATCACCATCATGGGCGACTCATATTCTTCGGGCGTCGGCGGCGGCTCCTATTCCGGCGGAAGATGCTTCCGAAGCCCGAACAGCACGGGAAACCTCTATGCGGAGAGCCTTCGCAAACGCGGCGCCGACGTCGAGGTTCGCGACGTTTCGTGTGCGAACTCGCGAATCGAACAGGTCACGATAAGTCAGAAAAGCGCCGTGCTCGGCAGTTCGGTGATCAACGGGCCACAGGCAGAGGGCGTTTCGAGCGGAACAGACCTCGTCGTCATGACGATCGGAGGCAACGACATGGGCTTCGGCAGCCTTCTCAAAACGTGCCTCATATCTAAAAGCCAGGCGGATGAATGTCGGAACAGCATCGCTGAAGCCAGGCGATCCCTTAACGACGTCGAAGGCAAATATCGGCGCATCTTCAGCGCGATCCGTCAACGCGGCCTGCGCTCGGACGCCACGATCGCGGTCATGGCCTACCCGATGCTCGTCCGCGACGATTCCTTCACGCTGCGCGACAGTTCGGGCGCCACGGTGCATGTCAGCGACGAAATCCGGGCGCTGAGCCGGGAGGGCAACAAAAAGATGGCCGAGATCGTCAAAGCGGACAACGCATCCCATCCGGGGCAGACGATATTCGTCAGCGACGTCGCCGATCGTTTCGAGGGGCACCAGCCGCACGCCGACCGGAGCAAGGACGACGGCGACGATCTGTGGATCCATCCGATAAATTACTTCGCCGTCGGCAACTTCATCAGCTGGTATCACCCGAATTCCGCGGGATACCGACAGTACGCCGCGGCGCTCCAGGACAGGCTGAGGTCCGCGGGCTTCGAGAGGTCGCTTGCGAAGCAGAAGAGCCCCGAACACGACAAAGATTCCGGGCAGGGCCGCGCCTCCAAGCAAGGCAGCGCCTCCAGCCAAGGAGACGCCTCCAGGCAGGGCAACGCTTCCTGACGGAGCGAGAGCCCCAAGCCAGGTTAGAACCTCAAGCAAGATTAGACCCGGGCGCCCCAAACCGAGCGCCCGCAGAGCCTCGATCTGAAGCCCGCGAGCTGAGAGGAATCCAACCGTGCTTTGTCGTTTCCCGTCTCGTTTCCTTTTCGGGTACGCGTGGGCGCCCGTCGATCTGGTCAGCGCCTCCAGAGCGCAGATGAGCAAGCGATACGGTTTCATCTGCGGCGGCCGCGACGACGACGGCACAGGCGACCTGAAGCGATACCGGAAGAAATCCTTCCTCTGGTACCGGGATGTCATCGCCAGCCGCGGAGCCGCGTTATGAGAGTGCGCTGTGAGAGGCGGCGGGGTGTGAGAAGCGCGGGGATATGCGGGACATGCGCTCACCGGCATTCCGTCCGGTTCAAGACGCCGCGCAGACCGCCGTTTTTGACGTCAGTATTGCAGCGCTTCCTTAGCCGCGTTCTTGATTCCGCGCCACATTGCCATCCCCCACACAGGGGTCTTGTCAAGGTACTCGAGCCATCCCGTAGAAAGATTCACGGAGCACGGCAGCGCGAAGGCGGAAAAATGAGCGTCTGGCTTGCGCTTCGTATAAGAAATGACTTCGGGGCTCGGTGCCGTCTGGCACATTACCGGGTAAATTCCAATGCCCTTCTGCAGGCCTCGAGGCGCGCCCTTGTAATTGTTGAGCGCAAAGGAAACGCAACCTTCTGTGAACTGCTGCATCATTGCCCCATTGCAGGCGTCGTTTTGGGTGAGGAAAAAGAACTGGTGGATGTTGACCAACGCCCCGGAAAAACGCTTGTTCACCATGAGATAGCTCGAAAGCTCAGGTATGTAGGTCGGCGGTGCCTGAAGACGCGCTGACACCTTTCCAAGATATGCACCGAACGGCGTATCGGAAGCCGGAGCCTGCGACGTCGGCTGCTGAGGCTGCTGCATGGCGGGCTGGGGCTGTTGCATGGCGGACGGAGCCTGAGTCATCCCAGGCTGCTGCATCGGCGATTGAGGACCGGAAGCAGCGCAGCTCTGCTGCATGGGGTCCTGCTGCGAAGGAAAAGACTGAGCGGGGCCGTAAGACTGAGCCGGGCCATAGGGCAAGGCGGAGCCTCCCTGCACCGTCGGCGGCCCAAGGGGCATGGGCCCCGAATAACCGGTTGATCCCTGCGAGTGACCCGGGAAATCTTGCCGATAGTCCGCCGGGCCTCCGGAATGGCCCGTCGGGGCGTTCTGATAAGGGAACGGTGTTTGGCTGCGGTCGATCTGGCTAAAGGGGCGATTGGGCGAGGCGTTGTTGACCGGCATCCCGCATCGACCGCAGACACCGGCGTGTTCCGGAAGGGCTGCGTTGCAATTCAGACAGAACATTTGCCGCCTTTCAAACCAGCGTTTTCCATAACCTGATTCTAACGCGCAGCCGCTTTTACCCCATAAGCAAACGTACTGTGAGCATGCGAATACAAAAAGTTTCACAGCTCCTCATTGCCCGCCCTGCTCCCGTACATGGAGTCGATTTAAGGCTATGGCGTTGTTTTAACGGCAAGAATAGCGTTTTAATCGAGAGAATGGCATTCAGCGCAAAGGTTGCCGTCTAAGAGTCTTCAGCGCCGACGTCGATTTTGTCGGACGCCTTTCGCGGCAGCGTGCGCGACCATTGAGAGATATGGTAAAAAGAAAAGGTTCCCTTCATCAAAGGACGGCAACATGAATCAGGTTGCGACAGCCGGCCAGGCTGCCACGGCAAGGTCAAGTTGCGACAACAGAAAGCGAAGGCCATGAAGAAGTTCCTGGCGATTTCAGCGGCTCTTGGTCTGCTCGCCGCTTGCGGATCGACGCCTGACCCGAATTCAAAGTCTTCGAAAAGCAACGGCTCCACAAACACCGACGTCACAAAACCGTGCGTCGGATGGATTAAATGGAGCAGCGGCTCGACGCCTCCGCCGTATTCGTCGCGATGGACCCTCGTGCTTTCCGTCGACGGCGCCAAAGCCTCGTTTTCACACGGCCCGAGCTATGGAGAAAAACCCACGTTCGAAGCGAAGGAATTTTCCGTCGACGCGCGAAAGTCCCAGGCCTTGTGCAAGGCTCTCCGTGACGTCCCGGCGGAACTGAATCCCAAAGTAGGCGGCCCCGCCATGGGGTGGAAGGTGACGGGGGCCTCAGGGGGCGCCACCGACGACAACTTTGGCCCCGCATACAAGGCAGCGCTAGAGATCATCGGATCGCGGCGTCTCGATAAGGCAAAGAGCAAGTTCAGCCAGTGGGCAGACGAGTACAAGAAATCGCGTGAAGCCAGCCCTCATACATAATCGGCGCAATGGCATTTAGCACTGCAGATTTACGGCACTCAAACTCAAAGGCCAGCCCCGACAGCACACGCCAGATTCTTCCCCGACGCCAGCAGAAATCCGTCTTCGACACCGGCGGATTCTGTCTCGACAGCTGAAACCTAACTACTGGCCGAGGTACAGCTGCGGGTCACAAATTCCACCCGAATACTGTTCATCTAGAAGAATTGGTTCGACAACCGCCTCAAGCCATTTCTTCTGCAGCTTTGACCTATCGAGAAAATAGTCAATCGCAACAAGAACTTGGTAAACAGAACGATTTTCATACTCACGTCGTTTCTGCGCATGAATCTTTACCTTTTTGGGAAGACTGGGATTATCAATGACAGAATGATTCCATAGACGGGAATGGTGCGCGCATCTATTTCTGAGGTATACAAAAGACTTGATGATTTGAGGCAAATACGATTGTGGAACACCAATCGATTCAGCGATCTGTTTGGTAACCCCCGTTTTTTGGGAGGCTTCAATGCTGCGCGACAACGTCCCAAAGGAGAAGACCTCGACAGCTGCCCAGATCGGCAAAGAACGCCATGCTTCCACAATCGGGACTCCCTCGTTACTAGAAGCCTCATCAAAGTAGCGATTGAGAAACCGCTCCTTACTTCGCGTCACATCACGCGCGATACACTCATGAACTTGACTCTTCCCTTCTGGAGAGGGGGTGAAGATGCCTTCTTCCATGAAAACGCCGCGAGCTCGAGCGGCATCGGCGCCAAAATACTGGGCGAATCGCGCTCGCAGGAGCAGCTCGATTTCTTGGAGTGCATCGAGAATCACGGCCGAAAGCTTTATATCCGCTTCATACACGCAACGGATCTGGTCGAATGAAACGTCTTTAAAGAAAGGATCGCCACCAGATGGAAACGTCTGAAAGTGACGAAAATACCCTAGAAAACGAAAACAATTGACGCGAGATAGGAAGCTGCGCAGCTCTGCTTCGTCGTCGACTTGCAAACCAGCGCTCGTCAGCTTCTCGACTTGCTCGTCGAAACTCAACCACGGCATTGCCCCACCCCATCGAAATACAGGCCCCGGCCATTTGGGCATTGCGTGGGAACACGCTCTAGGCCTGGCCGGGGGTCGATTGACTAAAGCTTACTACGCAGAACGAAGATCCACAATAACCCGATGAGCGTGCGTCCGATCTGTTTGTTCGGCGTCGTCCTTCTCGAGGGAC
>CAJPTB010000055.1 GCA_905373325.1 uncultured Ancrocorticia sp. | reverse complement strand
GATGACTCCTCTTACTCTTCGATCGCATTAACCTTAGAGCATGACATGGCGAGGTTGCTGAGCGAGGAGCCGAGCGGCAGGTTGAGGTTGCGAGCCAGCAGATTTCCCGTTCCGAGCGGAAGAATGCCCAGGGGAATGTCGGTTCCGGCGAGCTGCCCGGCGACGGCGCGCACCGTCCCGTCCCCGCCCGCGGCGATCACCACGGCGGGCCCCTCCGCCAAGGCGGCGCGGGTTTGGCCCGCTCCCGGATCGTCGGGGGTCGTGCCGTACCAGCGGGTCGCGGAGTATCCGGCGTCGGCCGCGGCCTGTTCGACCACCGCCTTGAGGTCCCCCATGTCCCCGATCTTCGTGGGGTTGACGACGACGGCCACCGTTCTCTCGCCCGTCCCCTCGGTTTCCTGCGGCAGGATCCCCGCCGACGCCGCGTTGGCGTGCACGAGTCGGCTCCTCAGGGCGCCGATTGAGGCGCGATTGTGCAGCGAGAGGCAGAGAGCCGCAAGAGCCAGGGTGAGCGTCAGCCACCAATGCCATGTCATGCTCTAAGGTTAATGCGATCGAAGAGTAAGAGGAGTCATCTGCGAGCGCTGCGCGCAACGACGTAGAATTGTCCCCATGATCGACATCCGCTTTGCACGTGAGAATCCCGATGCGGTGCACGAGTCCCAGCGTCGCCGCGGCAACGACGAGGCCTCGGTTGACGCGCTGTTGGCCGCCGACGAGGCCCGCAGGTCGGCCCTTCAGGCCTTCGAGACCACCCGTGCCTCGCAGAAGGAGCTCTCGCGTTCGATCGGAAAGGCCAGCCCCGAGGAGCGCCCTGCCGTCCTCGCCGAGGCGAAGGCGCTGGCCGAGCGCGTCAAGGAGCTGGAGGCCGCGGCGAACGAGGCCGAGCAGGAATATCTTCAGGCCAATGCGGCAATCCAGAACATCGTGCTGGACGGCGTTCCGGCCGGCGGCGAGGAGGATTACGAGGTCCTCAAGCACGTGGGCGAGCCTCGCGCCTTCGACTTTGAGCCGAAGGACCACCTTGACGTCGCCGAGGCGCTCGACGCGATCGACATGGCGCGCGGCACGAAGGTCTCCGGCTCGCGCTTCTACTACCTCAAGGGCGTGGGCGCGCGGCTCGAGCTCGCTCTGCTGACGATGGCCGTGGATCAGGCGGAGGCCGCCGGCTTCACGATGATGACCACGCCGACCCTCGTCAACCCCGACATTATGGCCGGAACCGGCTTCCTGGGCGCGCACTCGGACGAGATCTACTATCTTCCCGCGGACGACCAGTACCTTGTGGGCACCTCGGAGGTGGCCCTGGCCGGATACCACAAGGACGAGATCGTCGACCTTTCGAACGGTCCACTGCGCTACGCCGGGTGGTCCTCCTGCTATCGCCGCGAGGCCGGCTCCTACGGCAAGGACACGCGCGGGATCATTCGCGTCCACCAGTTCAACAAGGTGGAGATGTTCTCCTACTGCCGCGTGGAGGAGGCCGAGGAGGAGCATCGCCGCTTCCTCGCGTGGGAGGAGGAGATGCTCGCGAAGGTCGAGCTCCCTTACCGCGTCATCAACACGGCCGCCGGCGACCTGGGCTCCTCTGCCGCGCAGAAGTTCGACTGCGAGGCCTGGCTCCCCACTCAGAACCGCTTCATGGAGGTCACGTCGACGTCGAATTGCACCACCTTCCAGGCGCGGCGGCTCGGAATCCGGGAGCGGTTCGACGGCGAGACCCGCACGGCGGCCACGCTGAACGGGACCCTCGCGACCACGCGTTGGCTGGTCGCCCTGTTCGAAAACCACCAGCGCGCCGACGGCTCGCTGTACATCCCCGAGGCGCTGCGGCCATACCTTGGCGGGCGCGAGAGATTCGAGCCCGTTGCCTGACGAGCGCCTAGGTTCCGAGAAACGCTCGACTTCGCCATTCGGCGAGCAGCCTTCCGCCGCTCGCCGAAGCCGAGCAGGCCGTCCGACGGATCCCGGCACGCCGGGCGGTTCCGGCTCTCCTCACGGCTCTGAAACCGTCGGCCGCCGTTTGCCTTCGAGAGCCTCGGGTTCCTTCTGCAACCGCGGCAGTTCGTCGGCCGAGTGCGAAGACCCTTTCCTCGTTTCTGAGGCTTCGCGCAGACCCGCGACTCCGAAACCTTTGGCCGAGAGTTCAGAAGAACCGCGGGCCGCTGCAGCCATGAAGTCTCTGGCCGAGGCGGTTGAGGAATCCGGCCTGCCCGGGGCGGGGCCGGATCTGTTTGTGGCCCTTGACATCGACGGCACGGTTCTTCGGCACAACAACACGCTTTCGCCGCGGGTGGGCGAGGCGATCGCCGCGCATATGCGGGCGGGGACGCGGATTTGCCTGGCCACCGGCAGGGGCATCTACGGCACTCGCGAGGCTCTGGACAAGGTCGGCATCGCCGACGGGCTGGCCGTGTGTTCCAACGGGGCGATCACGCTGGATTTGGCGCGGGATGAGGCGTTCAACGTCCACACCTTCGATCCCTCACGGCAGGTCGCGGCTTTGCACGCCGAGCTTCCCGAGGCGCTGTACGCGGTGGAGTCGCTCGACGAACCGCGGCGCTTGACCGCGCATTTCCCGGACGGCGAGCTGACGGGGCCGTCCGTCGTCGTCCCGATCGACGAACTGGCGGTCCCCGACGCTACCCGCTTGACGGTTCGCTACCCGGGCATGGGCGCGGGCGAGCTCATGGACGCGGTGCACGCGGCTGGTTTGCGCGGCGTCGAGTATGCGATCGGCTGGACGGCCTGGCTCGACGTCTCCCCCGAGGGCGTCTCGAAGGCTGCCGCGTTGGAGGATGTCAGGCAGAGCTGCGGCACCGCGCCGTCTTCCACGCTTGCGGTGGGCGACGGCGGCAACGACGTCGAGATGCTCGGCTGGGCAGGCCTCGGCGTGGCAATGGGCGACGCCGGCCCGTCAGTCAAGCAGGTCGCCGACGCCGTCACCACAGGCGTCGACGCCGACGGCCTCGCCCTCGTCCTCGAACTCCTGCTATAAGAACCGCTTCATCTATCACTTCGGCTTCATAAGTTCCTGTATCTGCGCCATCGTGGTCGGATCGACATCTTGCGGAAGTTGCTTGAGATTCGTACCACTTTGCGGGGATCTATCCCACGGATTTACACCACTTCCCTGAGCGGATAAATCGGCAATCGCCTGAATTCGCTTCGAAGAGGCATCGTCTTGTTGTTCAAGATCGTCCATCGCCGCTCTAAGATTAACGATCCCCACTTCGATGCGCCAAGAAAGATCCAATAGCAGTTCATAGATGGCATCTTTCATTTCTCCAAAACGAAAACTTGGCCCCGTAGCACCCCGTCCAAGAGTGGCATGCTCACGGCGCGCGGCAGTTGCCATCGTCAGACCACTGATGCTGTTCGCCGCCGAAACGACCTCGTCATAAATCTTCGGCATGTATCCTCCTTGATCAGATTTAAGCGTGATTAAATCAACCTCGCTTCGAGAAACCGCGAGATCCTTCCCCAAGACAAGATCTCCCTCTTGTCCCGTCAGATCATTAATAGGAGCGGGAAGCACATGAAAATTAGCCGTATCGTAAGTCTTGCTCTTTGCGTCACTCCAAATAACGGAGGTATTGCTTTGTATCTGATCATATATCTTCTCTTCACTTTCCTTTAAATTCGCATTAAGGCCATCTGCCGCTAGTACAAAGTTATTCATTGCGGTCTTATAGTCCGCTGCGCCTATATTCCTAGATTTCTCCTCTCTTCTCTTCACTTCGTCTTCAACCGCTTTGATGGTACTTAATGCAGCGGTGCCCCCGGAAACGGCGAGAGAGAGACTTGCCCCACCCGAGAAAGGGGCAGAAGCAAGACCAAGAGCCACCCCGCCTAAATCCATAGCCAGCTCCTTTGATATACCTTTATTCTTATTTGCAAGTTGCGTGAAGACCTCGATGGCACCTACCACAATATTTGTTATTTTCTCCCTTGCCTGATCCATAAGATTTTTTTCGGCAATTAGATATGCCAAGTGGACGTTCATAGCTAGATACAGATTCTTAACGACACGAGGCATGGTGACAGTAAACTGATTCTTAAAAGCAGTCATAGCCTTACCCGCCATAATTCCCGAGCTTTTCCCCAAAGCATCCATGTTCGGTCCAATAGTTCCTGCCTCCGCGCCATTAGGCAACGCAACATCGCCACCCTGAAGTTGAATACCACAACCGCTCAAAGACATTTTCCCGATGGCTTTTTTGTAGTCAGAAATCGGAGTATCAAAACCGGCGGGATCCGGTACACCGAACCAACGTTTCAATGTTGAATCTATTTTATCAGTTATTTCCTTAAATTGTTCGGAGTACGACTTGCCTCCTGTAAAAAGGCCGCCCGAACCGCCGGCACCGCCATTATACCCATCGGCATCCGGAAGGGTCACTGTCTCCTCCCCTCGAATCTGGGACAAGTGCCGGTTAATATAGCGCCCTTGTGCTTCTTCTTTGTCATAACTTCTTTCGGCCATGTATGCGTCAATAGCGGCTTTCCTAAGTTCCGCCGCTAACGCTTTAAGATTGCCGTATGATTGGTCTATTCCGCTCGCTGCCATTATCTGTTCCTTCCTTAAATAATGGTTATTTGCTGTACTCACACTAACATTTCATACACTCTTCGAGCAAAGGATATTACAGTGACTTGCACCTCTTTTCGATGCGAAGAACTTGGAATGTGGCTTTGTGCGGTTGTGCAAAGTCTTCCGGAGCGGAGTTATCCCCCTTTTTATAAATAGTACTCTCTGGCACCGCCCTTGCGTTGCGGACAAAGGTCGCAAATGCAAGTTTAGTTGAAAGTTGGCGCGTATAGAACTGTACCGCTCTGAAAAGGCAGTTATTGACGGTGAAAAGGTGTGCCAAGAGGTTGAAACAAAATGCTGTGCTACTAATTGAGTCCGGGATCCTGAATCGTCTAGGGTTGGTGAAGACGGTGAATCTTGAAAAGAATGACTATCGTGACTGCTCCCAAGAAGCGTCTTTGGAGGGTTGACGGCATGCACGATTCGTTTCTGTTTGAAGGCGTCGAAGTACCCGGATTGGGCAAAGGGTTGTTTCGTCAGGATCTAGGAAGAGTTTGACACCGATCCGCATGACTTTGCGCGAGTGAGGCGTCAATCAGAAGGGCCTCAAACGTGCGAGGATGTCGATAGTGCAGTAGGAACGCAGCCAGCTAACAGCCTGAGAAACATTTCTGTCATGCAGATCTTCACGTCAAAGAGACCAGACTCTTACTCCGATCGAACAGAACTTCGCGCTCCTCGGGCTTTCGGAACTAACTACGCGACCACCTGACGTCGACCCACCTCAGAATAGCTTCTCACCATCAAAGATGAGTTGCCCCCTCGAATCTCGAAAATTAAAATTGAACACGCCGAGTAACCAGGCCAGGTTTTAAAGCAAATCGGAGCAAACGGCACCGCGCTTTTTGTAACGCTTGCGGTGTGCAACGCAAGCCCAACCGCCAAACAGGCCGTTGTCTTCGAACTACTGCTGTCAGTCTTCAGTCATTCGCTGCGATATACGTTTCAATCTCGCTGATAACGGAATCAAAACTCGTTGGTTGTTCTCGTCCTGGCTGTCGATGTCGTTAGGTGCAGCTTGGAGGTTTCTTCCACCCAGCCCGACTTTTTCACTTAATTCACCGAGATATCTAGAGAGAGTGGCGGCAAGACCCAGAGATTGATTCAATGGTCTATGCAGTTCGATGCCTATCGCATTGTCGAGCGGTAGTTCCGCAAATGACACCGTCAAATTTTACGTTTTGTCAACAATAGCAGCTAGTTGACCACCGATCTTGAACATAACCGTTCAATAGATCGTTTGATCTTTCTCACAAGATTTAATTTTATGTTTTAATTGCTATCTGCTCCAATTTCGGACATTGTAGATCGTAATGCACAGATTTTCTCAAAAAGACTATATTGTTATGTTTCAGGTTATTTTCTATCTATTTTCAAGCATGTGATGATCAATCGCCTCCAGATCATCTTTAAAACGGGTGAGCGCACTGTCGAAGTTTGCTTCTACGTTCGCCGTTCTATTTTTAGGAACCACCGCTTGCATGACTTCCAGACCCAGGTTGAGGGCGCTTGCGGGGACCATAGGCATTGCTAGTCCTCCACACACAACATCCACTGTTGCACCCGCAACAATTACCGGGATATCAAGAACCAGCTTCCAGTCAAAGCTACTTTCAGTGGGCCAATTTTTGCCCAGCCTTATCGAAAGCTTGCGAAGCATCCTCAACTAGTTTGGCAATGAGTTGCCACATCCCTTTTCATGATAATCTATATTCCTAGCGAACGAGATGCTAATAAAAATTACTTTGCAAAAGGATCGTTATGAGTAACTATGTCATGCACAATACTAGCTACGAAAGTATCTACTGCAAATATTTTCAACATTCTAACGTTGTGGTCCGGGCTCTCATAGCCGGTGGTCATTGCTGCAGATTCTTAAGATATAAAGTTTTTGAAACTAGATGGGCGATGATCCCGACCCTTCTGGGAACGCCCTATATTGATACCAAAACTGCGAATTTATTTTGCTAGCTAGTTGAATAGCAACAGCGGCAGTGGAGACAAACCCCTCAGTCCTTAATGAAGCTTGGCTTTACGATTTCAGGTTTGTCATACGAAAGTAAATGTTTGAATCCTATTCCAGAATCTACCGGCGGGAACTATTGCCCGGTCGTCCATACCTTAAAAATCAGAAGAGGCAAAGCGGATGGCTTGGACAGGATGTTCCCGCAAGAAACTATGTAACTTTCAAACAACTACGGATCAGGAGGGTCCGTTAGACCCAAGACGGTGTCGTCAATTCGCTTCCTCGAGTCAGCGAAAGCCTCTTTGTAGTTTTTAGCCTGTTCTGACGAACTCCACCAACTCCAAACAGGGTTCGGGGAACCCCAATTGCCGTCTCCCTCGCCATCAGCATTTAGAAAGGAGACCACTTCGACATCAGCGGAAGCGGTTCCCGTCCCCGGTGGGTTGGGCTTATCAGATCTATATCCATTAGGAGACCTTGTAAAACCTTGACTCTTCATGTGAGAGTCAACGGCCGACGCCTTGAGATTTTGATTAGTCGATCGAGATTGGCGCAATCATCTTCAGGGTAGTCTTTGTCCGACATTCTGTCCTCCGTATGTTGACTTTCTAATATTCTTATATATTCACGCATTCCCCAGTAAAAACAGAGAAAGATTTCTATGCCGGACTGATCCCTGTTATTTGACACATTGGTTTCTGTACTGAAAAAGGGTATGATAAATTTACACGGAGTTCAGGAACTATTTGGAAGAACCGCAGTCTAAGCAGCCGAGCTTACATGAAGAGACGCCGGGTCCGACAGCAAGCTAGATCGCGGTCAATACTCCTGATCAGGTGCAAGGGACTACGGGTCTGGCTGGGTCTTTAAAGTACAGAAGCAAGGTTCTTACTTTAAAAATAGTAATGAAACTCTGGCGGAACTCTCGATTGTTTGTCAGTTATCAAGCAGCCAAGAAGCTTTTGTTCACAAAATCTGCAGAGTTTTCCACTCTTCCACGTCGGTTTATCTGCAAGTCGTTTGGCAAACCATCCGTCCTATGGACGCTTTTCCCCGTTTCGGCGTCGGCCGTCTAAACTAACGGAATGACCAATACGCCGAGCATTGTCCAGACCGCGCAGCCCTTCCTGCTGGCGGTCTGTCGAATGCCCGGCGCCATCGCGGACGACGAGCTTGAAACCATCATCGACTGGGGTCGCCTCGACCCGAACAGCGGCATTGAGGCGATATCCCTCGTCGACGAAGACGCCGTCGACCCCGCAAGCCTTGATCTTTCACGGTATTCCGGGGTGATCATCACAGGCTCCCCCTTCGGATTCGGGCAGGACGAGAACCGCAAGAGCCGCGAACACCAGGTCATGGAGCGCCGCATCCTTGCGCTCGGCAAACGTCTCGTGGAAGAGGACGTCCCGACCCTCGGGATCTGCTTCGGCCTCCAGGCGATCGTCAAAGCGCTCGGCGGCGAGCTCGTCGAGGGATACGGCGAGGACCTTCAGGCCCCGCGCATGACCCTCACGCCCGAGGCCGCCGCCGACCCCCTGACCGCCGATATGCCCCAGGTCTTCTACGGGTACACGGGCCACGCCGAGGCGGTGGGCGACGTGCCGGGCGGCGGCGTCGTGCTCGCCACGGGCGACTATTGTCGCGTGCAAATGGTTCGCTGGGGCGCGAACGTCTACGGGACCCAGTTCCATCCCGAGATCACCCGCGAAGGGATGCGCATCCGCATCAACACCTACGGCGACACCTACTACCCGGCGGATGAGAGAGCGGCGGTCATCGCCCGCTGCGACGCCGCCGAGGTTGACGAATCCAACCGATTGATCACGAAGTTCGTAGCCAGATACAGTTCATAGCCAGATACAGGCGGTGATCGCATGTCCATTGCTTTTCGCGACTCCGAGCGCTCGACGGTCGGGCTCGAATGGGAAGTCCAGATCGTCGATCCGAAAACGTTGCAACTGGCCCACAACGCCAAGTGGATCCTGGCGGAGGTCCGCCGCCGGGGATGCAGCCTCGTCAAAGGCGAGATGCACCAGAATATGCTCGAGTTCGTCTCCCGCAAGCGTGTGAGCGTGGCCGAATGCGCGGCCGACATGGAGGAGGCGATCGACGCAGCGTTGCCCTACGCGGAGGAGCTCGGCGTCGGCCTTTCAGGCGGAGGCTCACACCCCTTCGCGCACCCGAGCGACCAGCCGGTCTCCGAGACGGCGCGCTACAAGGAGCTTGTGGAACGCACCCGCTACTGGGGGCGGCAGATGGTGATCTTCGGCACGCACGTGCACGTCGGCGTCGAGGACCGCCGGAAGGTCGCTCCCATCCACAACTTCCTCAGCGCCAAAATCGGCCATCTGCTGGGGATATCGGCGGCCTCCCCCTACTGGGACGGCGTCGACACCGGGTACGCCGACAACCGGGCGATGATGTTCCAGCAGCTGCCGACGGCCGGCCTGCCGATGCACCTGAACTCGTGGGGCGACCTTGAAAGGATCGCCGGCGACCTCGTACGCGTCGGCGCCATCCACGAATACAACGAAATCCGCTGGGACATCCGGCCCTCCCCCGGCTTCGGCACGATTGAGGTGCGCGCCTGCGACTCGGCCACGAACCTCGCGGAAATCCGCGCCATAGCGGCCTTCGTTCACGCCCTGGT
>CAJPTB010000054.1 GCA_905373325.1 uncultured Ancrocorticia sp. | reverse complement strand
GTTCTTCGCTTCCATACCCGACTCGATTCTGGAGGCGGCGCCCGCCATTGTTCCCGGCCAGTCCACTGTGTTCTTGCGGGCAAGAAGGGCCAGGCCGACGGGCAGCGTACGCGTCGATTCGGAGTTCGAGACGAGGAGCGGCCACAGGAAGTCGTTCCATGCCCCGAGGAATGTGAAGACTGTCAAGGTTGCGATTCCCGGCGCCGCAAGCGGCAGCACGATGCGCCGCAGGATCTGGAACTCCGACGCCCCGTCCAAGCGCGCCGCCTCCAGAATCGAGTCGGGTATGGAAGCGAAGAACTGCCGCATGAGGAAGATGCCGAAGACCTGGACGGCGCCCGGCGCGATTATTCCAGAAAGCGTGTCGAGGCCCAGGAAGGGAACCCAGTCGTGGAGCCACACCATCATCCTGTAGAGAGGGATAAGGTTGACCTGCATCGGGATCATCATCGTCACCATGAGCAGGCCGAACAGGAACGACCGCCCCGGGAAGGGAAGCTTCGCGAAGGCGTAGGCCGCCAGCGAATCGAAGACGACGTTGAGAATCACCACGACGACGGCGACGATCACCGAGTTGAGGAAGTACCGGAAGAACGGCTGGTCCGTGAAAATCCGCTCGTAGGCCTTGGTCGACGCCGGGTCGGGCACGAGTCCCGTGCCCGGGGCGAACACGTCCCGGCTCCGTTTGAACGACGTCGAAAGCGTCCACAGCCAGGGGATCGTCATAAGCACGCTGAAAACCGTGAGGCAGGCGTACGTCAGGACGCGCCGCTTCGTCGTCGGCCGAAGGCGTTTGGCCCACGACGTCGAGCTCTTCTTTTCCGCGGGCTTCTTGTCGGAACGCTTCGTTTCCGCTGGTTTCCTTGCGGAGACGCCCGCCGTCTTTTTTGCTGAAGCCTCCTTTGCTGAAGCCCCTTTTGCGGAGGCTTCTGCCGCGGCCCCTTTTGCCGCAGCGCCTTTCTCAGCGGAGTCTCGCGCGTCGGGCGTGTCAGCGCCCTTCGCCACGGCTTTGCCCGTCATGAGGGCCTCCTTTCAAGCCTCATCTGAAGCGCAGACGCCGCGGCCAGGAAGATCACCAGGAGATACGCGGCCGCGGACGCATGGCCCAAGTCCAGCCGATGGAATTTCTCGACGAGGTAGTAGACCACGGTCATCGTCGAGTCGGCGGGCCCGCCTCTGGTCATGACATAAACCTGGTCGTACACCTGGAAAGCGCCGATGATTCCGACGACGTAGACGAATAGGAGCGCGGGCCGCAACGCGGGCAGGGTGACGGCCCGGAAGGTTCGCCACGGCCCGGCGCCGTCGACGGCGGCCGCTTCGTACCTCTCGCGAGGGATTCCCTGCAGCGCAGCGAGGAGGATGATCGTCTCGAAGCCGAACCCCTGCCAGATGCTCGCGGCGCACACGGCCAGCAAGGCCGTGTCCGGGTCGGAGAGCCACTGGCGCCCCTCTCCTCCGAAGAATTCGATGGCGCGGTTGATCAGCCCGTCGTCGTTCAGGAGCATCTTCCACATCGTCGAGACGACCACCAGGGACATCGTCACGGGGAGGAAGAACGCGGCGCGGAAGAGTGCCTGGCCGACGCGCGCTCGATTGAGCAGGAGCGCCGAAACCAGCCCGAGGAGCGGACCGATGGTCATCGTCACGAGGGCGAAGATCGCCGTGTTTCCTGCGGCGGTTCGGAACTGGTCGTCGGCGAAGAGGTCGGAGTAGTTGTCGAGGCCGACGAACTTCGGGTCGGTCACGCCGTTGTACTTTGTGAAGCTCCACCACAGCGAGAAAGCCATGGGGAGGAAGAAGAAAACGGCGGTGAGGATCATGGCCGGAGCCACGAAGACGTACCCCGCCCGGCGCTGCCGCCTTTCCATGGGCGATTTCTTCGTGGACGATCGGCGTTTGGAGGCCGCCTTGCGGCTTCGGGCGCTCGCGCCGCTTTCGGCGTTCACGGCCTCGGTCTCTACCGCCGCGTCTGCTGCGTCAACCATTTTGTCACCCCTTTCGCTTCGGGTTCCGCCTTGAGGGAGTCCCAGTGCGCGGATGCGCGACATCGCCCGCGTTTCGCCGGCGGCGGCGCGATCGTAGCCGTGCGTGATTGCTGCGCCGCGCCGCCTGCCGCGTCATTGGCGAAGAGCTTCATCGGTTTTCTTCGCTGCATCTTCTAGGGCCCCCTTGGGGGTTTTCCGGCCTCTGATCGCAGAGGCGACCGCTTTGGTGATCTCCTGGTCGATGTCGGGCCACCCGGCGACGTACGGGAACGGCGTCGCCGTGGCCATGGCCTTTTCGAACACCTCGAAGGGCTTTTGCCCGCCGAAGAAGGGATCGGGCTGGGATAGCTTGGTCGATTTGAGCGCGGCCTTCGTGGCGGGAGCGGCCCCCGCCTTGGTGTAAACGAGCTCTTGCTGCTCGGGTGTGAGCATGAATTGCATGAGGCTCCATGCCTTCTTCGGGTTCTTCGCGCTGGCCGGAATCACCAGGCCGGTGCCGCCGAGGTACGAGCCGGGCTTTTTGGCGAAGGGCGCCGGCGCCACGGCCCACTTTCCGGCTTGGCCGGGGACGCCGTCCTTGAGCACTCCCATCATGTAGGGGCCGTTGAGGAACATCCCGATGCGTTCGTCCGAGATTCCAGGAAGACCCGTGGAGTCGCCTTGCGAGTCGTCCCACAGCAGGCCGCCGCTGTCGAGCAGCTTCTTCATGTACTCCATCGCCTGGACGCCTTCGGGAGACGTGAACGCCGCCTTCTTTCCGGACTTGTCGACGATCGACCCGCCGTTTTGGAAGAGGAACTGGGAGTACTGGAAGGTGTCTGGGCGCACCTGCATCTGGTACTTGTCGGGTTTGCCGTCGCCGTTGGAGTCTTCGGCCATGGCCTTGGAGACCTCGACGAGCTCGTCCCACGTGGTGGGAACCTTGAGCCCCTTGGCTTCCAGGATGTCCTTCCTGTAGTAGAGGGCGTAGGCGTCGAAGTCGTATGCCAGGGCGATCTTGTGGCCCTTGTAAGTCATGGCGTCGACGGCGCCCTTGGTGTACTGGGAGTCGATGGACGCGCCGTTGAGTTTTTCGCCCGAGATCTCGGACAGGTCGGACAAAAGGTCTTGGGAGGCGTAGGTCGGCACCCACGTCATGTCGATCGTGGCCAGGTCGGGCGCCGAGTTCGACGAGAAAGCGGTCGACAGCTTCTCCTGGAAGGTGTCGTAGTCATAGACCTGGTAATCGACTTTGATTCCCGGGTGCTTCTTCTTGTACGCCTCGATGGCGGGTTTCACCGGCGTCGCCGAGCCGTAGTAGTCCCAGACGACGATCGTGTTCGCGTCGGCGTCGTCGCTCGAACAGGCGGCGAGGCTCGTGCCCGCCATTGCACATGCGGCGATCATCGCCGTTGCGATCGCCCGTTTGCTGTGTCTCCTCATGTTCGCTCCAGCTGGTTGAGGTGATTGGGAGGAAGGGCATGGTCAGGCGCTGGGCGCGGGAGGCTCGCTCGAACGCCGCATCGACGGTTCGCGGACGGCGATGCGGGCACGGTGCGGAGTTTCCTTTTCATACGCTTCGCGGCCTGGCGACGTCGATGTGGTACTTCGCCCGACTGCCCTTCACAACTGTGCGACAGTATTCGATCGGACGCCCATCGGCGTTGCGTGAGATGAGTCTGATGAGGAGCACGGGCTCACTGCGCTCCTGCTTGAGCAACGCGGCTTCTCTGGCGCTCGGCAGGGCGGGCTGGATCGTTTGATGCCCGCTGACGAGGTCGACGCCGAAGCGCTGAGAAAGGTGCGTGTAGAGGGATGAGGACCCGAGATCCAGGGAAAGGAGCCCGGGAAAGAGGTATTCGGGAAGGAAGACGTGTTCGAGGAGCAACGGCTCGTCGCCGGCGATGCGCAGGCGCTCGATCGAGTAGACCGGAAGCCCCGAGGCGATGCCGAGCCGGTCCGCCGTCGACGGCGTCGATTCGGTGACTTCCTGGGTCAAAACGATCGTGCGCGGCTCCAGGCCGCGGACGGCCATCTCCGCCGTGAAGCTCGTCAGCTCGGCGAGCTGGCGCTCCACCGGGCTTTCGCTGACGAAGGTCCCGCGCCCGCGGACGCGATAGATCTGGCCTTCGCGGACGAGCTCGTCCAGAGCGCGCCGCACCGTGACGAGGCTGCACCCGTAAAACTCTCCGAGTTCGCGCTCCGTCGGGAGGCGATCCCCCGATTTCCACCGCCCGCCGTCGATTTCCCGGCGCAGAGCGCTGTATACCTGGTGGTAAAGGGGCACGGGGCCCCTGACGAGGGCGGCGCCGGGCGTGTTCGAGGGCGCGTTCGTGCCGACGCGCGCATCGGCTTCACCCACGTGGGCATCGGCTTCGGCCGGATGCCCATCGGCTTCGGCGTCAGGCACGCGGGAGTCGATCGTCTCCTGCGCCATAGCGTCACCTCTCAGGTTTTCCACGATTCATTATAATGTTATACTTAAGTATGGTCGCGCAAGGAGAACCTGTCAACACGTTTGGACAATCCGTCGGGCGCCCGCGCCCCGCCGAAGCTCAGAAGTCCGACGCCCCGAAATCCGCAGGGCAATCAGCTGAACAACCCGCCGTTGCACCCTCGTCGCCGCACGTCAGCGCAACGGACGCCGACGCCTCCCATTGCATCGGAACCCTCGACATCGGCGGGACGTGGATTCGCGCCGCCGTCGTCACGCCCGCCGGGGAGATCCTCGTCAGGAGCCGGCGGCCCTTGCCGACGTCGGAAGGCGGGCGGGCCGTCGTCGACACCTGCCTCGACGCCCTCGGCGAGGCGCGAATGAGAACCGGATGCCATGCCCTCGAAAGGATCGGGGTGAGCGTGACCGGGCCGGTCGACCCGCGCACGGGCAAGCTCTTCACGCCGCCGAACACCGGACCTGTCCTCGCCGGGCTAGAGCTGGGCGAGGCGCTTTCGCGGGCCGCCTGCCTCGAGGTGCGCGTGGACCGCGACACGAACGCAGCAGCGCTCGGCGAGCACCGCTGCGGCAGCGCGCGCGGCACGGCGAACTTCGTCTTCATCACGGTTTCCACCGGCGTGGGCGGCGCCGTCATGCTCGACGGCCGCCTGATTCGCGGGGCAGACGGCGTCGCCGGGGAGATCGGGCACATCTGCGTGGAGCGCGGCGGCCCTCGGTGCGGCTGCGGCCGCCGCGGCTGCGTCGAGGCCATCGCGTCCGGCCCGTCGATCGCCCGCCGAGCCGAGGCGGAGCTCCGTGCCGCTCAGGGCGCCGAATTGCGTGCCGTTGAGGGCGCCGAGTTCCGTGCTGCTGAAGGTTTCGCGCAAACCCGCGGCGTCACGAAATCCGTCGAAGGCTCCGCTGCTGCTGCCAGCGTCGCCGCCCGAGCCGGTGAAGCTGTCGCCGCACCGATCTCGTCGCAAGCATCGTCTTCGTCGCAAGCATTATCGTTCTCTTCGCAAACGTCCTCGCCCCTCGCCGAGCGCCTTCGAAGCGGCCGCCCGCTCACCGGCAAGGACGTGGACGAGTGCGCCGCCGCGGGCGATCCTCACGCGATCCGGGCGCTCGACGCCGCAGCCGCCGCGGTTGCGGGCATGTGCGTCGACATGGCCAACGTCTTCAACCCCGAACGCATCGTGGTGGGCGGAAGCGTGGCCATCACCCACCCCGACTGGATCGCACGGGCATCCGAGCTCGTGGCACGCGAGGCCCTCGTTCCCGCCAACCGCGAAGGAATCGTGGTCCCCGCGGAACTGGGCGACGACGTGAGCCTGGTCGGCGCGGCGTTCCTATAAATCGCGGCGCAGCGTTTTTAAGAATGCGACTGTTTCGAGCCTTCGTCACCATTCCATCGGAGGGACGGCTTGGTTCGCCAAAACGACCCTTAAGTCCAATCCCAACTCCTGCCCTACAGGGACGATGGACTCCGGACCGGAGACGATGACGGAATCGCCGTAGGGCGGCGCTGCAAGGCGAACTTCCTCGCCGAACTGGACGACGCCGGGAAGCGCCCGGCCTCGCCACAGGTCCGCGAAACACGCAAGATCGATCAACGTGCTTGCCCTCGGAATAGACAGGCAATCGGCCGCTTCCAGAAGCTCCTCGTCCGCTTGGTCTGCCGACAGAACTTCGGCTTTGTCCGTCAACCGGACTCCCGATTCATCTGCCGACCAGGTTCCTGCTTCGTCCGCAAACCGGACACCAGCGTCATAGGTCAACCGCGCTAAGGAACTTTCAATCATTTCGGGGAAGGGAGTGAATGTCCATCCCCGATCGCTTCCCGCCACGGTGGCAAGGAGGTCGGCGACGCGCGCGATTGTCTCATCATCAGCATGCCCATTCGACGGACGCCAACGAACAGAGAAGTCACCTGCCCCGCTTCCCCAATCAAGGTATTCCATAGACGAGACGGACCCGCTCAGCGCCGCCTGAGGCCACCCTTCAAGGGCAGACCACGCAAGGCAATCGTCAGATCCCTCATCCACCAAGGGCAGGAACACTCGCGCAATTCGAGGCGCACCCTCGAGCGCGTAATCACCAAAACACCGCTTCTCGTCCATAATTGAAACCTTACTTACAGCCCAACTGGGGTTTCTGCTTTGACGGGAGAGAGCAAATATTGTGTTTTGCAAGGCCGCAATGGAAAACTCACAACGGATCTTTGAGCGGCCTACTGAAGGGATCCTTGGATGCTCCATCAAGCCTGGCAGGCAGACATGGCAGGCGAACCCTCTTTCCAGCAATCGCATAGGAATGAATATTCCGGCAAGTTCAGACGACGAAGTAAATCTTGTCTGGGTGGTATCCCACGCAAAGACGATACCAATTGGCAACGCAAGGAATCTGGCTCCTGTGGCATGGCGTTCGGATGATGGGATGTGTGGCGGGTGGCGTTGGGTGGCCGTTAAGATCGGCCCATGGATTTTGGCGTGATTGTCGGTGGCTTGTCTGAGTTTTTCGACGGTTTAGGAATCGTCAACACAGCCTTCACCACGGCCGAGCGGCTCGGGAAATTGTCGAAGAGTCAGACGGTGCAAGCCAAGAAAATCGGGGCAAGACTGAAGAAAGCCTCGAAGAAAGAACTCACGCGGTCAAGCCCCCCGGAGGAAAGAAAAGCTGCCCAACAGGCCGTGAAAGCGGCCCTCGAGACTCTCGACGAGGCCCGTAAAGACACGGAAGCCCTCGTCCAGGCCAGACGCGGCCGCGACGCCTTCCTCGCCTACGTCAACGAGCACGGCGGCACGCAGCGGCGCGAGGCACTTGACGAAGACGTGCGGGGCCTGTTCGATGAATTGCTGGTCATTGTCGCCGACGGGGCCCACGACTTGGCCGGAACTGACTCCGGCCTTGTCCCCCAAGCCCTGACGGACCTTCTCAACGACAGCGAAACACTCCTCGTGACGCTAAAAACAATCAAGACAACTGGTACCGACACATTGAAGGAAGTTCTCGCGGGCAACGCTGCAGCCGACAAGCGCCATCGCGAGCTACTAAAGAAACTGGAAAACAAAAATAAAGAAGCGCGTTTCAATGACCACCTCCCGCCAAGAAACGTTAATCATGAGCGACCGATTCGTTTTGGCTCCCCCCCAAGCCAGGCAGCCAACTTTATTAATCGGCACAAACAGAACGACATCTACAGAGTGCTGACCAGACCTGGGCTAGCAGATTCAGATGCGCAGAAAGAAATACTCAAATCTATCAACGGCGACGGAACAGCGTCTTCTGCTGTAAGTACGTGGGTTGTTTTGAGTGGTATGCGAGGTGTAGGCAAGTCCCAGCTTGCCGCCGCCTATGCCCGCGACTGTGAGAAGGCCGAATGGCCCCTCGTGGCATGGATAGACGCCTCCAGTCGCGAGCAGGCCGTGACGGGTATGGTTGAGCTGGCCCATGCTATGGGGATGAAAGACGAAGGCAGCGACGGCACCCCCGAAACCCTCGCTAGTCGGTGCGTCAACCAGTTGAACTCCGGCGACGGCGATCGCCTGATCGTGTTCGACAACGTCGAAGACATCGACGACCTGACTGGCTTAATCCCCCACGGCCAAGGCCTGCGCATCCTCGTCACAACGACCACGACACCCGCGAACAGCGCCGGACGCGTTCTTGCCGTAGACACGTTCACGCGGTTACAGTCAGTGGATTTTATCAGGGAGCGCACCGGCATAAACGAGGCCGACGGCGCAGATCGCCTCGCCGAGGCCCTCGGGGACCTACCCGTGGCCCTGGCCCAAGCCGCCGCGACCATCAAGCTCAACGGGTACACGATATTAGACGACTACTTGGACATTCTGGGCAAGCATCGGCTCGAGGAGGTCGTCGACCGTACAAGTGGCGACGCCTACCCCGCTCCTGTACACGCAGCCCTGCGCATGGCCTACCAATCGGTGCTCAGTCTGCTGGAAAAGAAAGACCGCGACAGCGGGGAGGAGGGTCTGCCCAGGGTCAGGGCAGCGTCCGTGCAGTTGGCCGCCCTGGCCCTTCTGGCCCCCTCGGGCGTTCCCCGGCACTGGCTTCACCGAATCGGCGAGAGCGAGCCGATCGCCCGAAACTCACTCCGAGAACTTGTCGCCCACTCCGTCTGCACGCCGTCCGAGAACGGGCGCTACGTGCGCATCCACAGCCTCCAAGGGCGCGTTCTGCGCGAAGACTACAACAAACACCCCGAGGCCTTCGACAATCTGGACAATCTGAAGAACGCTGTCGTTGACCTGCTGAAGGGCATCGATATGGACAAGGCGGACACAGACGACGCCCAGCGTGCCGATGCCCTCGACATGGCCGACCAACTCCGAGCCTTAGCCGAACAACAACAAGAACAAGCTCACTATTCTTCTCAGGAGGCCCGCATCGATCTTTCCAGCATAGCCACGATTCTAAACAAAACAATGCAGTGCCTGACCGATATTGGGCGCCCGCAAACCGTCCTCACCCTCGAGGACGCAATCGACATGTTTGCAGATGCCCTCGGCCCTGACGAACCCGACATACTGGCCGCGCGCGGCTACCTTGCCTTTGCGTACCGACAGGTAGGTAACTTTCAGAGAACCGTCGACATTTTTGATGCTCTCTTGGCCGACCGCACGAGGGTCCTGGGCCCCAACCACCCCGACACACTCAGCACACGAGGCGAACTCGCCGACGCATACCGCCAGGCTGGGAACATTTCCAAGGCCATCGACATGTACGAGGTCGTCTTGGCTGACCGCATTCGCACACTCGGCCCCAAACACCCCGACACGCTCACCGCTCGCAACAATCTCGCCGTCGCACACCAAAAGGCCGGAAACGTCTCGATGGTCATCGACATATACGAGGC
>CAJPTB010000053.1 GCA_905373325.1 uncultured Ancrocorticia sp. | reverse complement strand
GACGGCTCGGCGAACGTCCACCTGCTGCTTGCCGGCGTGACGGTGGCCGCCCGGCGGAGGGCGAAGCGGCGGCGGGTGGGGAGACAGACGGAGAGCGGCGAGAAGGCGAAGCAGAGGAAGCGGGGACGGACGAGGCGGAAGAAGTGTCCGGAACGGAGGGAAAACACCCGCTCAAGCCCAAGGTCAAGGAGGCTGTTGCGAAAAGAAGGCGCCGCATGGTCGTTGCTCCCGATGGTCTCGCTCATGTGCATGACACATCGCAAGCTACCAGCCGCGGGCACGATTGCGACAGGTGAGAAGTCACCAAGTTAGCGCTCCGCCTTTGACCTGCTCATTGCTCCGCGAATGCGCCGCCCTCCGCAAAGGCGGCGATCGTCGTTTTGTATTCCAAGACGTGCGGGACCGGCACGCCGCGGCGCCCGGCCGCATCCACCACGTCCCAATACCCTGCTATCCACTCCTCGATTCCGTGGCGCATATGGCGTTCGACCATCGTGCGCACGTCGGCCCGGCCAAGAACGCGTCGGAGCAACGCGGCGGACAACGGCGCCGGAAGGGCGGTGAGCCGCCCGAGCATCGAACCTCGGGGATTCGCGCCGTCGGCTCTGGCCGTCGAAACGCCCTCTCGCAAGGCAAGCATTGCCTTTTTCATCTCCGCACGGTCCTGCAGCAGGCCGTCGAGCCCTCCCGCGCGAAGGATCGGACCGACCGTCATGGCCTGTTGGAGCCCGTGAAGCTTGAGCCATCCGGCCATGTCCTTCTGAGCCTTGACATGCAGTCCGGCCGCCTCGAATGCCTCGCGCAGACGGCGATCCCGGCTGTCGTCTCCGGCCTCAAGCACGGTGCCCCGCGGGAAAACAGTCGCCTCGATCGTGCGGCCGTCTCGGCCCCCGCCGACCTGGCCCGGGAAACCTAAAGAATACTGCTCGGGCCTCAGGAGGCCGTCGGCCTGCGAGGGAAGGTCCCAATGGTTGAGCATGAAGACGACGTGGCCGGACCGGGCCAGCGCCCGCACCGTTTCCATGGATTTTGCGAGCCGACGCCTATCGGTCGTCACCAGGGCGACGTCGCACCTGACCTCCTCAGGGTCTGAAGCGACCCGCGGACGGTAGGAAAACTCGCCCCCGGCCGAAGCTTCGCGCTTCCCAGCCTCGACGCCCTTGAGCTCGCGGCGGTCAATGGCCTTGCGGCGATCGGCGGCCTTGCGGCGATCGGCGATGCGGAGGGTGAAGGGCTCGCGATACCACCCGCTGCGCTCGGGGCGCACAACGTGGGTCACGCCGTGGCATTTAGACAGAAGCCAGCCGTAAGTCAGGCCGATCGTTCCCGACCCGACGATCGCTATGTCCAATCCGACCTCCTGCGATTCAAATCCGACCCCGCGATTCCCACCCGGACGAAAGCCCGCCGATCAGACGGGCCGAGCGGGCCGGCCACTGGATTCCCATGCCGCAAGGCCGCCTGCGCGGTGCCGCTGGCGCCGGATCAATCCGCGTGCAGCTCGATTCCTTCGCCGTCCATCTTCTCGTTCAGCGCGGCCAAGCGCTTTTCGGGGTCGAGCAGCGGGTCGAGGATATGCTCGGCCAGTCTCTCCGCCGAGTCTTCGACGTCGGCGGGCGTCGCCTGGACCGCGCCGTTGAAGATGAAGGCGGGCAGGAACTTCAGATGGACGAGGTTCGCCGTCTGCTGCAGCGGCTTCATGAGCTCGCTCATCGAGAAGTTGTTGTCCCCGCCGGCGCGATACGACTCCGCCGGGCCGCCCGTCGAAATGGCCGAGACCCACTCGCGCCCTTCGAGCGCCCTTCCTTTCGGCCCGTAGGCCCAGTTGTAGGTAAGCACCTGGTCGAGCCACTGCTTCATGAGCGGCGGGGTCGAGTACCAGTAGAAGGGATGCTGGAACACGATCCTTTCGTGCGCGAGCAGGGCCTCCTGCTCCGCGGCGACGTCGATCTTGCCGTCGGGATACAACTCGTAGATCTTGCGGACGGTGACCTCGGGCTCGCCCTCGAGGCGTCCGACCCACGCCTTGTTGACGGTGGAAGCCGAGAGATTGGGATGGAAGACGTTGACCAGGACTTTCATTTTTTCTCCTCAATGCCGCGGCGGCCGAAGGGCCGTCCGACCGTTTGCGCGGAACGGTTTCGACGCGGCGGCGCGCCCTGTTTGCGCGTCGGCTGCGCCGCCTCCCAACTCTACCCCACGTGGAAATAGCGCTTGACCAAGTCTTCGACCCGCACCCGCTTCTCCGCGATGTCCTCGCGAAGAGTCTCGTCTCCCAAGCCAATAAGCTTCTGAGCCCAGGAGTCGATGAGCCCCGAAGGGAAAACGCCGTGCTCCTCGTAAGCCGAGCGTTGGGCGAGCAGACGCCGGGCGGCCTCGGCGCACGACGTCGGAAGCTGTTCGAGCTCGGCCATCTGCGAGGCGTCCCCGCTGACGTGTCTCGAATTCGCGTAGTCGAGCATTGCGGGGTCGGTCAGTCCGACCCGGGCGGCCACCGTCACGCCGGCAAGCAGCAGGTGGACGTTCGCCGAGCCGTCGGGCGAGCGAAGCTCCACGGTCTGCGAGTCGTTCGGAAGCGCGCCCGCCGGCCCCTCCTGGGGGTTGGCGTCGCGGAACATGCGGTCGTCGAGGTTCTGCCATCCCAGCGGCACCCGCACGAGCACCGACCGATTGCGGTCGCCCCAGCAGATGGCCGTGGGGGCCTCTTGGAGGGGGACGAGGCGCAGGAACGAGGTCGGCACCGTGTTGCCGAAGGCCGTGAGCGACGCCGCATGGAGGAGGTAGCCGCCGATGACCTTGCGGGCGGCGTCGGTGAGCCCCGCGCCCTCCGAAAACTGATTGACGCCGTCCTTCATCAGCCGCGTGTGGAAGTGCATCCCGGAGCCGGCCTGCCCCACCGCGATCTTAGGCGAAAAGGAAACTTCGATTCCGTGGGAATGGGCCACTTCGCGCACCACCCACTTGGCCAGCGTCATCTGGTCGGCGGCGCGCACGACGTCGACGGGCAAGAACTCGATTTCCTGCTGAACCGCTTGAACGCCGTCGGCGACGAAGTTGCCGACCTCCGCGTGGGCGTACTTCACCGAGCATCCCATCTGCGCGAGGTGATAGAGCGCCTCAGCGCGCACCTCCTCCCATTTCGAGAAGGGCGAGGCCTCGTGGTACCCGCGCTGCGGCTCGACCGGGAACAGGCTCTCCCGCGGGGAAAACAGGTAGTACTCGAGCTCGCCGAGGGCTTCGAGCCGGCAGCCCGTTGCGTCCTCCAGAGCGTCCTGCGCCTTGCGCAAAACCTGCTGAGGCGCGCTGGCCAACGGATTTCCATTGACGTCGTAGAACCCGCACATGATGTCGAGGCTCGGTATCGGATTGAAGGGGTTGAGGAATGCGGTGCGCAGCTGCGGCACGACGTAAAGGTCCGAGCTGACGGCGTCGACGAAATCGAAAAGCGAGGAGCCGTCCACGCGCTCCCCCATCGTCAGCACCCTCTCGAGGTGGGCGGCGGACTGGATTGCAAAGTTGAGGGTTTTGAGCCTGCCGTCGCCGCCGACGTAACGCAGGTTGAACATCGGTATGTCGCGCTCGCGGACGAATCGAAGGATGTCGGCCCGCGTGAACTTCTCCGCGGGCTTGCCGAGTTCTTGGACTAGCGGGTTTGGATTCAAAGCCAGAGAGTCGGCCTCGAGCATGTGTTTCTCCTAGCGGCTGGGCGACGTCGAACAGACGCGGTTTACACCGAATTGGCGGGATAAACGAGATTATCGCAGATGCTCCGAAACCGGCCAATCGACGGTCGCCTTTGGCTGGCGCGCAATCCAAGGAGGAGCCGTCGCGGACGCGGCGCCTGCGAACGCATGGCCCTGAACGGCAAGCGCGGGTCCGGGCCTGCAGGAACGCATTCCGCCGGCCGCCGTCCACCGCAATCCAGTCCCCATGTCTGCTTCCTTTTCACGGATCTTTTCGCTTTTCACGGACCTTTTCGCTTTTCACGGGCCTTTTCGCGACGTCTTCGACTCACGCGCTTGGGCCGGCGGGCACTCCGCAGGAACCCGGCGACCCCTCCGCAAGAACGCGGTCGAGCTCTTGGCGCATGCGGCCTTCCTCGTCGCTGCCGTTCGTTCGAAACGACAGAACCTTGACCCCGTACAGGCTGAGTATGGACTGCTTGAGCCCATCGCGTCTGAGCTGCAAAGGTTTGTCTTCGTGGAAAGCGGTTCCGTCCACCTCGATGGCCAGCAGGGCGCGGCGGGTCACGGTGTGGTAGACGACGAAGTCGACGGCCGACGTCGAACGGACGAACTTCCGCTGGCGCTCGCTCAAAAGCGCTAAGTCAGGAACGAGGTCGCGAAGCCGCACCTGAAAGGCCACGTCCAGCCAGCCTTCGTACTTGGACTCGCCGAGCAGGTCCTTGAGCAGGGTGTACATGATGTTCTCTGACTTGTATTTGCTTTTGCCCCGCAGGCCGGAGGCGAACTTCGCCAACCTCTCGGAATGTTTGCGGTACAGGAGGTCGAAAACGGACACGATGCGGCTTTCAACCACCTGATCCGGGCACTGATAGCGAATGTAGTCGGCGAGGGCGGAGATGTTGACGCTCCCCCTCATTTCACCGTCGTCGGTCACGAGGACGAACCGCTCTTTGGCCCGAGAGACCGCGACATTGATGAGACGGGGGTCGTCCGCGAAGCTGAGAGCCCTGCGTCCGTCGCGAGACTCGTCGAGGACCGTGCTGAAGACCATCGTGCGAGCGCCCCTGCCTTGGAATTTGTGAACGGTTTCTGAGAGCCACCCGCCGTCGGCCTCGCCTTCCACGCGCCCGCCGAAGGCGTCCTCGAGCGCCTGATCGAGGCGGTCGGCGTGGAGCCGGAAGGGCGCTGCGAAGCCGACTTCGAGGTCGCTTCCCCTCCGCACATTGAGATCGGCGGGAGAAATTCCGCATTCGGCGAGGGTTTCCCGCATGACGACGTCGATCTCCCGCTGGTTGTACCTGCCCTTGACCGGGCCCCGGGCGATGCGGCGACAATGGTTTCCCGGCGCCGTCTTGAACATGGCCAGGGACGGCCCGGCAGCCTCGCCCGGCCTGTCCGCCAGGGGAATGAGCTGGCCGCCGTAGAACATTCCGTTGCAAAAGCCAATGATCTCCGGCGCACACCTGAAGTGCTCGCGCAGCATCGTCTGCGGCAGGCTCTCGCCGTAGAGCTTCTTGACCGATTCCAGGATCGAGAGCTCTCCGACGTCGTACGCCGGGTCCGGAGGGGCGGGGAGGGCCTTGGCCCATTTCTTGTCGAGCACGGGCGCGAGTTGTTTGAGGTCGCCGACCACAACCACGTTGCGGGCGCGGCTGAGCGCCAGCGCGGCGCTGAGAACGTCGGTCAGCGTCGCTTCGTCGATGATCAGCCAGTCGAGGAGGGTTCCCTCCGCGAGGTTGCTGCGAATCGAATGGCAGGTGGTCAGCACAACCGGGTATTCGCGCAGGAGGTCTTTCGTTTGCCTGCGAAGGCCTTCATCGTCGAAGCTCTTTCTTGCTGCGCCGCGATACCGGCGGCGCAATGCGTCGTCGAGAGCCTGGCGAGACAGCGCCTTGTGCCGCTTTCGAACGGATTCCTCGTCGGCTCGGGCAAGGGTTTCCTCGAGGAGCCTTTTGCGCTCCTCCAACTCCTCAAGGCTCCGGGTGTAGAAGGCCCGTTGCAGGCGAAGGACGACGTCGGCGTCCCTCGGGTCGAGGCTTTTGAGCGATCCGTATTCGAAGTGCCTGCGAATGCGGCCGACGATGCCCGAAAGGCCGCCCGGCAGCTCCGCCCGGACGGCGGTCTCCGCGAGGTACTTGACGATCTTGTCGGAAGATTTGCGCAGCAGAGGCAGTCCCTCGAGGTCGGCGAAGCGCTCGCCGCGCATGCGGCGCTCAAAATGCGAAAACTCCAGTGCGCATTCTTCGATGGAACGCCGCACCTCGGCGAGCTCACGGCTGGCCCGCCATATGCCGACGAGCCTGCTTTCCGCTTCGGCGATCTCGGAATCGACGTTCTGCCCGCCGACGTTCGGCTCGGCGGCACTCAGCCCGGCGCGCCGCAGACCGTCGTCCCGGCCGTCGGCCTTCGAGCCGTCGATCTGAAGGCCGCCCGTCTGACGAGCGCCGTCCGAAGCTTCCGAGTCCACGCGGGCCGATCCGTCGCCGCTGCGCGCCGTCCGTCCTGCCTTCCAGTTCGCCAGCGCTCGCGTTCTCGACTCTTGCCCCCGAAGAAACTCCGCGACCATTCGTTTGTTTCCGAGCCGGGCGGCCACAAATCCAAGCCCCGCCTCGTCAAGCTTGTCTCGAACGTTGTCGACTGCGGCGTTGCTGAAGGAGACGATCCCTGCCGTCAGTTTCGAGTGCTGAAGGAGATTGGCAACGATGTTGAGGATCGTTTCGGTTTTCCCGGTTCCCGGCGGCCCGTCGATCACGCTGATCCTGTTCCTGAGGGCCTTGACGACGGCGTCGCGCTGGTCCTCGTTTCCGTTGAAGGGCAAAATGACGGGGCGATCGGGATACTGCGTTCCCCCGTTCGCCCCGTCGAGATAGGCGGCGAGCGCGCTGTCGGGGTCGATGAAATCCAGCCTCTCGTGCCCCTTTCTCGTCCAGTTCTCAGGGCCAAGAAGCTTGACGACGTCCTTCCAATAGCGGCGCACTTCGGCCGCGCGGCCGTCCGCGGCCGCGGAGGAGACGATTTCCACCGCCTCGGCGGGGTATGTGTACGCGCGGTCGTGGGAGACGATTCGGACCCATGAGTACTCCCGGTCCCAGACGTCCGTGAAAAGCGCGGCCGTCAGGCTCCCTCCCCAGCCGCGGCCGCGCACCCGCAGCTGCTCCTCCGGCTCAATCCTTATCTCGTGCGAATATTCGAGAAGCCGGGCATTCGGGTGGTTATACGGATAGGCCGTCCCGCAGCCCGCATACTCGATCCGCACCTTTCCGTCCGCAAGGCTGCAACGTCTGACTTTCTTTGTTTGATCGCTGATTTCGCGCCCGCTGCGCGGCGGGGCCAGGATGAGATATCGATCCGGATCGACCATTGCCACACCTCGTCAACTGTGTTGCGTGCCACTTTTTACTTTAACGTAAGCATCAAGCGAACGCCAGACTCTATCCCTGGGAATTTGCGGAAGGCATGGTCGAAGTTTCCCCAGACATGGGTGTCAGTACCCGTGTCGTCTTGCTTGAGAATCGCCTTGGAGGCGGCAGGAAGCGGGTATCGTCAATCAAGCACGCGGAGATAATCAGTCGTCTGAAGCCGATCGGCCCGGAAGAACCGGCTGTCCGCAACAAGTCACGCAATCGTACTAACATGCAGAATCGAGGGACACCATGGCAGTGCTCGCAGCAGGCCGACGACATTCCGTCGCTTGCACGGCGGAGGGAAAGGCCGTGGCCACCGGATATCGCCGCGGTGGCGAATGCGCCGTGGACGAGTGGACGGGCATCGTCGCCGTAGCAGCCGGAAACGTTCACACCGCAACCAACACAGGCCGCTCGCACACCGTCGGCCTTCGGGCCGACGGCTCCGTCGCAGCAACCGGATGGAACGGGCACGGGCAGTGCGATGTCGACGGCTGGAGCGACGTCGTCGCTGTCTCCGCCGGGTGGCGCAGAACCCTCGGAGTGCGCGAGGACGGGTCGGTTTTGGCGCTGGGCAGCAACGAAGAAGGCCAGTGCGACGTCGACGGCTGGAGCGACGTGTCCGCGACCGCCTGCGGCGATTGGCACTCCGTGGGGCTCAGGCGCGACGGCGCAGTCCTCGCCGCCGGCAACAATCGCTACGGCCAGTGCGACGTCGAAGGCTGGAGCGACGTCGTCGCGGTCGGCGCGGGCTGTCTCCACACCGTGGGGCTGCGCGAAGACGGCACGGTTGTGGCGGTCGGATGGAACCGCCTGGGCCAGTGCGACGTCGAGGATTGGTCGAGGGTCACGGCCGTGGCCGCGGGAAGCCGCCATACGGTCGCGCTTTTGACGGACGGCACGGTGCGAGCGATCGGCGACAACAGAGACAAACAGTGCAACGTCCAGTCCTGGCGCAGAATCGTCGCGATCGCGGCGGGCTCGGGCCACACGCTCGGGCTCCGGGACGACGGCCGGGTGCTCGCGGCAGGCCGCAACGAGTACGGCCAGTGCGACGTCGGCTCCTGGCGGGCAATCCGCATGCCCTAGGGAAAACGTCCCCGCCCGTTTCAACCGGCGCCGTCCCCGCCCGTTTCAACCCGCGCGGCGGACTGCGGGCGGTCCGAATGCCCCTGGAGGAGGAGGCCTCCTCCCCCGTATCATTGCCCTATGGCGCAGCTTCCTCAGTCGGCTCACAGCATGGGACGCCCGCTGCCTTCGCGCAGGCGCGTGGCGCTCCAGCCCGAGGAACCGCCCGCTCCTCAGTGGCGGGCCAGCGACATGCGCACATTTTTCGACGTCGTCTTCTCGCTTTGCGGAAGGCATTCTGACCGCCCGGGGATAATCGCGGCGGACGGGCGCGGCGGCGCGGGAAAGACGACCCTTGCGTCGAAGCTCGCCGCGGCGGCTCCCGGCGCCGAAGTGCTGCACATCGACGACCTCGACTGGAACGAGCCCCTTTTTGACTGGGACCATCTGCTTGTGTCGGCTCTCGGCGAGCTCCGCAGAAGCGGCTCGCTCGATTTCACCCCTCCCGCATGGCCTCGGCACGGGCGCGAGGGTTCCATCGCCGTTGCCGCGGGCGCGCCATTCGTCGTCGTGGAAGGAACGGGCGCGGGAATGCGCGCGGTCGCCGATCTCATCGACGTCTGCATATGGGTTCAGACCGACGACGCCGCCGCCGAGGAACGCGGCATTCGGCGCGACACGGAGGAGGGAACCAACGGCGACGCCAAAGAGTCGGTTCGATTCTGGCATTGGTGGATGGCCGGCGAGCGCGCATTTTTCGCAGCCGACCGCCCCTGGGAGCGCGCGCATCTCATCGTCTCAGGCGAGCGGCTGCCCGGACTGGGCGACAACGAGATCGCGTGGGCCGAGGGCCCGATCTGACCGACCTGGCAACCACCGGGCAACCGGCCGGATGCGATCGACCAGGAATCGGGCCCGATCTGGCAAGCCCTAGTCAATCAGGCCGCTTCGCGAGCGCTTCTCCGCCCGCCCCCGCCGCGGGCGGAGAAAAACGCCGAGGGCGGCGGCGAATGCCGCGACGCCTGCCCCGAGCAGAACGCAGAACGCCGTCTGGGCGCCCGCCGTCGTTCCGGCCACCACGTCTCCGGAGCTGGCTGCCTGCGCCGAGTTGACGATCGCAGCAGCCACA
>CAJPTB010000052.1 GCA_905373325.1 uncultured Ancrocorticia sp. | reverse complement strand
GGCGCTTGCCCTTCAAGCCTCCAGATTGAGGATTCGAAGACGGGCCGCGAGATCCTTCTTTTTCTGAGGTGATATTCAGGCCGTCGACCAAATAGTCGACCCCTGTGATCACAACCTTGTTCCCTCGAATGGCACCGACGCTCGTCTTGACTACCTTCCCGGGCATGACAATCGTCGTCTTCGCAGTCAACCCCTCCATATCCTCTTTAGTCTCACTCGTCGGCTTAAGCGCAAGAGTGTAGGAATTGCCTTCAGTTGTGAACTTTGCTCTTTCGATTGGTGTGTTCGATGTGATTTTGCAAGTTAGGTGGCCGCCGGAAGGGGTGACGTCCTCCATTTTTCCATCAACAATGAACTGGCCCACTGGTCCGATATAGTTCTTTAACTGTTCGCAGTTTCCTTTGAGCGTTCGCATTGAGTCGGTGTCGTCTTCGAATATGATCTGCGTCCTGACGCTTCCGTCGGCTTTGAACTCAAACGTCGAGTCCGTGCGACAACCTCCCAACAGTAGTGTTGATATTGCTGCGCACAGCGTCGCAAGGCCCCGTTGCTTCAGAGAACGCTGAGGTCCCCGTACAGAAAAGCGCCAACAGGCACGCCGCCTTCTTTCCATCCCCTTGCCGAAAAGCTGTCCACAAACCATGCCGAGCCTCCTGCCCAACGACCGACGCGGCAGTTCCGCACTTTACCGTCCAGTCTAGTTCAGCCGCACCCGCAGACGCAGGCTTCGAGACACTGGAAAGACGTCGAAGTCTCAGGAGAAGCCCAGCCTCCAGAGGGAGGCGAGCGCGCAAGACTTGGCGCAAGCAAGAACGTCCAGAGGCAAAACCAGCCCCCCCACCGCAAGAAGACGTATGCCGCCGTTCGAGGTTCTCAGACCTTTCGACAGTTGAGAAGAGCGGTACAGCGTATGCCCGTGCTTTCCAGGATGGCCTTGTTTTTCTGACCGAGGCCGATGCCGGTTTTAGTCGAGGCCAGTGCGGGTTTTAATCGAAACCGGCGTCGACGCGACTGGAATCCGCGTTCTTTTTCCTCACGGAAAAGGCGCTAGCCCCAACAATTGCGGTCAGGGCTCCGGTGCCGATAAGGACCCACATCCACAAAGGCAGCCCTTTCTTCGCGCTGTCTGAGCGTGACGGCGAACTACTCGTGCCATTCGCTTCTGAGGTGATCTGAAAACCGTCTGTGAGATAGCCTGTCCCGTCGATTACTACTTTGTTGCCGTGAATTGTCCCTGTATTCGTTTTAAGAACTTTTCCTGGCATGATAATCGTTGTCTGTGCAGTCTTAATTGGAATTCTTCTTCCTGTCTTTAAAGGCTCGTATGTAAGCGAATAAGAATTTCCTAATTTTCTTAAACTAATGCCGTATATGCTGTTTATGGGTGTGTTTGACGTCGCTTTGCAAGTAAAGACCCCTCCAGGTTTTGTAATATTATCGATCTTTGCCCCATCGAGGAATTCCAGGCTGAGAGGTATAGCGATCTTTAAGTCGTCGCAGTTTCCTTTGGGCGTTCGCATTGAGTCGGTTTCGTCTTCGAATACGATCTCTGTTCTCACGCTTCCGTCGGCTTTGAACTCCAACGTCGAGTCCGCGCGGCATCCGCCCAGCAGCGCCGCAGACCCGGCGAGTGCGATCAGCGAACGCGCGGCCGCTTTGCGGCAGAGGCGCATCGTCTCGGTTGCTTTCCCGCTAGGACGCCGCCGCATGCCCGAGTCCCTCCTCGGCTCTTGACCGCACGCGCCGGAAACACCGTCATTTCCCGCCGCGCGGCTGACACGAAATCGGCTTTCGATCATCTCGTTCTCCTTGACCAAGTGGCTAATCGATGCATAAGTTTCATGATTGTACTCAGACTAGCGCGCAACTCGCCCGGGCTCAGCTTAGCGCATTCCGCCCAGACGCCAACACCGAAAAGCGACCATGCGAGCCGCGCAGCGGGTCGGCCGATAACCTGGAGTCATGACTCCACGTGAATCCGCCGGCCCGGGGCCGGCCACAATCGCGCCTGGGCTCGTTGAGCTGCTGTCGAGCGACGACGTCGTCGCGATCGCCCCCGCGCTGCTCGGGGCGAGGCTGGCGGTGGCGTCGCCGGAGGGGACCGTGTCCGTGCGGCTGACGGAGGTCGAGGCGTATGCCGGCGAGATCGACCCCGGGTCGCATGCCTTCCGCGGCCGGACGGCCCGCAATTCCTCGATGTTTGAGGCGGCAGGCCGGGTGTACGTCTATTTCACGTACGGGATGCACCACTGCGTGAACGTCGTGTGTGGGCCGGAGGGCGTTTCGCGCGCGGTGCTTCTGCGCGCCGGCGAGGTTGTGGAGGGCGTCGACGTCGCACGCGGGCGGCGGCCCGTCGCTCGGAAGGACAGGGATTTGGCGCGTGGGCCGGCCAGGCTGGCGTCGGCGCTGGGGTTGACGCGCGAGGACGACGGCGAACTTCTGGGCGGTGCGGGTTCGCGGATCTGCCTTGAGCTGGCCGTGGCCGCCGATGCCGTTCCGGCGGAACTGGTGCGAAGCGGGCCGCGGGTCGGCGTTGCCGGGCCCGGCGGCGACGGCGAGGCTTTCCCTTGGCGTTTCTGGATCGACGGCGATCCGACCGTTTCGCCTTATAAGCCGGCGGCCAGGCGCAAATGAGCGTCTGAACCAAGCCGACCCGCGCACGCGCGGCCAGACTGAGGCGACTTTCGAGGCACTCTTGCAAGCCGGCCGCCAAGCGCAAATGAGCGGCCGAGCTAATTCTGCTTACTCCTTTCTTCTTACCTTGGTGATGTCGCCAAGCGCGGATGAGAGGCCGGAGACCAGATGCGGATAGGCGGCCGAATGCGGATGGGCGCCCAAGCCAGTCCGCATACTCCTTTCCTCGCGCCCTGGCGATTCCTCTTGCTTCGGCGATCTTGCTGTCCCGGCGATGTAGCCGAGTCCGGCCTGAAGCGCCGCCGGACCAGCGGTCTCAAGGGCGACGTTGAGGAAGGCAGCGATCCGATCGCCGCGCTTGCCGAGCGCAAGGCGGCGTCGGACGAAGCGAATCCGTACGCCCGACGCCGCGTGGTCCTCGCGTGGCAGTCCACAGAGCGCCATGCTCCCGGTGCCCAACTCCGTTCGACTCGTGTCGACAGTGCAGAGGCCCGTTGCGCTCAAGGCCCTAATGCACCTTCTGGTGCTCAGTGCTTTCCGACCGACAATGGGCAATCGACTGGTTCTGGAAACTCGGTCTCAATGCACCTTCTGGTGCTCAGTGCTTTCCGACACTCAGGCTCCGGTGGTCGAGGTCGCCGGGCAAGTCTCAATGCACCTTCTGGTGCTTAGTGCTTTCCGACTTTGGGCGATTGTTGTCGGCGTGACGGTGTTTACGGTGTCTCAATGCACCTTCTGGTGCTCAGTGCTTTCCGACCGGATCACCGTCGAACAGCTGAGGGCCATGCCTAAGGCGTCTCAATGCACCTTCTGGTGCTCAGTGCTTTCCGACAACTGGTCCACTGAAGAAGGAGGCAACCGCCTTCTTGTCTCAATGCACCTTCTGGTGCTCAGTGCTTTCCGACACAGTGGAGCCTTGCCCAAAGCTGTCCTGACAGGCAGTCTCAATGCACCTTCTGGTGCTCAGTGCTTTCCGACCCAAGACTCGTAGGAAGGAAGTCAAATGGACTTCACGTCTCAATGCACCTTCTGGTGCTCAGTGCTTTCCGACAATAGTATGGAATCGTTTGTTGTTCCTGTTGAGTCGTCTCAATGCACCTTCTGGTGCTCAGTGCTTTCCGACGAGGTTGACGGTAAAGTCTATGTGTGGCGTCCTAAGGGGTCTCAATGCACCTTCTGGTGCTCAGTGCTTTCCGACCTGCGGGGCGACGACTCGCGCTTCGTACTCTTTGGTCTCAATGCACCTTCTGGTGCTCAGTGCTTTCCGACGCAGATGGCGATGAACTCATACAAGACGTCCATGCAGTCTCAATGCACCTTCTGGTGCTCAGTGCTTTCCGACTCAATCGAGTCCATTATGGACGGCGAAGTCAAGTCTCAATGCACCTTCTGGTGCTCAGTGCTTTCCGACTCCGCCCCCAGAAAACCGCGCCACAACGCCGTTTACCGGAACGAAATCGCCGCCGACCTGGAAAGCACCACATCGAATCGGCTCGCACCTGTCCAATTAAACCACACAACCGCGAAAAACCGCCACAAAACGACCCAGCGCCGCCGACGCCCCCTACCAGCCAGTACGCCACCGGCTTCCAACGAACCCAAGCCAAAGAATCGCCCCCTTACGACTACGCCAGAGTTAACTTCGTCTTACTCGGCATCCAGAATCCTTTGCTGCAAAGTGATGCCTATTTTGCCAGCGGAATAACCGATACAGGTCTACACTGAAATCAAAATCACGCGAAAGCACCAGATCGAAAATCAACAACACAGGATCGGAGATTCGGTGCTCCTCTGCGTCAACGACGCGGAAACATATACCAGACTTATTAAAGGCTAGAAAGCAATGGACGCTTCACTACATTCGCAAGCGCGCGGGTCCTTCCGGCGTCGTCCGATCCTTGCTGGATCGGGCTGCTTCGGAAAGGATCGCTACCCGCTTCGCATACTTGAAATCGCAAGAACTTCCGAACGAGCCGAAAAGCCGCCGGAACTCCGCTTGGGCGCTCCCGGCCTCGACGGCGAGGCCCGCCCGCCAACGCCAGCCGGATCTGCCTTCCGGGACGCTGCCGGTCTCGGGAGCGTCTTTGAGCGCTTAACGTCGTTCGAAGAATTGGCTGCCGCGTGGAACGTGGTGCTGGCCGAAGACATTCTTGACCAGCAGCTTCGACGCCAAGCGAAAGAGATAGGGGCCGATCTCGCCATCTTTCTTGACAGACTCTCCGCCGAACTCCGAACCGGGCTGTACAAGCCGGGCCCGCTCTATCCGCTCAAGCGCGAAAGGTTTGGCTCGTTGCGCGGAGGTTTAGGGGCGCCGGTCCTGTGGGTTCCCTCACTGCGGGACGGCATAGTGGAACGCGCTGTTGCGGCTGCCGTCGGCCCGGCGGCCGAGGCACTGCAATCGTCGAGCTCTTTCGGGGCGCGCACCGGGCTCGGAATCGACGCCGTCGTCGGCCGTCTCACCCGCCTGCGAGGCGAAGGCTGCGCGAACGTCCTTCTCTTGGAGATCGAAGGGTGCGCATCCGGGGTCGACCTCGATGACGCTCTGGAAACGCTCCGCCGAGGCGTGCCTTGCGAGCGCACGCTAGACCTCCTCTGCCTGCTTGGCCTGCCGCGCTTCGAAGGCGTTCGGCCGGGCGCCGAGGACAGGCTGCGAGGGGTGCTCGAAGGCTCGTCGCTTCGCCCTCTTTTGGAGAATCTCGCTTTGACCGACGTCGACGACGCGATGTGCGACGCCGGATTCGCCTATCTCCGCCACGGCTCCAAAATCGCGATGTGCGCGCCGGGGCGCTCCGAGCTCGTGGACGGGCTCGCCCTTATATCCGAACTTGTCCGCTCTCGCGGGCTGAAGATCAACGAGGATGCAACTGCCATGACCAGTTTCGACGAAGGATTCTGCCATCTCGGCATCGACTATTCGCAGGACCGGCCGCTTGAGCCGTCCGCCGAGGCCGCCGCCCCCGTTCACGTCGTGTACGTCGGACGGGACGGCTCCCGCGTGCACGTGGCCAAGGAGCGGCTGATCGTGGATGCGCCGGACGGGCTGCCCCAAATGTCGATCCCGCGGCGAATGGTGAGCCGCATCGTGCTCACGGGAAACGTCGGCCTTTCGGCCGGGGCGCGTTCGTGGGCGCTGTACAACGACATCGACGTGCTCTGCCTTTCGCGCCGCGGCACCTACTTGGGCCAGCTTGCCGGGCCGCGATCGACGGCAAACGCCCAGCGCCTCCTGAGGCAGGCGGAGTTCGCGGCCGACGAAGAGGCGCGGCTCCCGCTCGCCCGGAGTATCGTGCGGGCCAAGCTCCGCAACCAGCTCCACGTCCTGCATCGGCTCGCGCGCAGGGAAAGGGAGGGGAGCGCGGGCGACGTCGAAAGCGCGGGCGACGTCGAAAGTGCGGGCGCGGCCATGGGCGACGGGATGGAGGTGTGCGGTAATGCGGGCGTGGCCTCCGGCGGCGGCGCTAGGGAGGCCGCGGCCGCCGGCGGTGCCGGCGTTGCTAGTGCGGCTGCGGCTGCCGGTTTCGACGACTTGCAGGCTCGCGGGAACGCAAACGTCGGCGAGAGCAAAGGCGCTGGCTGGCACATCGGCGGCGTCGGGCTGGAAGCGGCGTGCCGCGACATCCGCTGCATCATGGCGGACTTGCCCGACGCCGCGAGCATCGAGGAGATCATGGGCATGGAGGGCGCAGCCTCGAACGTCTACTTCGCGTGCGTGGCGGGCTTGCTTCCGCCGGAGGTCTCTTTTCCCTGCCGCAGCAGGCGCCCGCCGAAGGACATGGCGAACGCCGCCCTTTCCTATGCCTATTCGCTGCTTTTGGGCGAATGCACTGCCGCGCTGTTCGCCGCGGGGCTTGAGCCGTCGCTCGGAGTGCTGCACACTTCGACCGACAAACGCCCCAGCCTTTCCCTCGACCTCATGGAGGAGTTCCGCCCCCTGCTCGTGGACCGCATGGTTTTCGGGCTTCTTCGGTCTCGGCGTTTGCGCCCCGAGCACGCGGGCCCGTCTGACGACGGCGCTGGCGTCTGGCTCACCAAAGACGGGAAGAAAGCGGTGGTCGACGGGTACGAGGCCACTCTTCAGCGCAGCGTCAAGGGCGCTCTGCCGGGGTTCGCCGGCCCGTGGCGCAGGCATATCCACCACAGCGCGCAGCTGCTCGGCCGCGCTATCTTGGAGCCCGGCTACGACTGGGTGGGAGTGTCATGGCGCTGACGGTGATCGTGGCCTACGACGTCGCAAACAACCGCCGCCGCACGCGCCTGGCCAACTATCTGCAAGGGTGGGGCTACCGGATGCAGGAGTCCGTGTTCCAGCTGCGGTTGAGCAACGAGGAGCTCTCGGAGGTTTGCGCGCGCATCGACAAGCTCATCAGCGAGACCGACGACGTCGTCCACGTCTACCCGCTGTGCGCGGCCTGCTGCGGGCGCGCCGAGGTGTTCGGAACGGCGCCTGCCCTGGACGACGTCGGCCTGTACAGCGGGGTGTGGTAGCTGTATTCTCAAGGCAATCGTTCGGCCCGGCCCGACCTTTGCTGGTTGGGCGCGGGCCGGATTTCCCTATTGTTAGCAATGGAAGATGATACGGGTGCGGTGATCGAATACGCTGAAGGCTGAACCCCGGTTTTCTGCACAAAGTCGGCTGCGTGCCGCCGTCCGGCGGGCAATAATGAAAGCGTCCGGCTATCCGTTCGGATGTAACTCCAGAGACGGGGTTGTCATGAATAACGGAGAAAAATCGCAAGGACGCGGTTTCAGAAGGCGGCAGCCTATTCTTGCTGTGCTCCGCCATCTCGGAGCTACCGTCTATCCGCTTCAGGTGACTGAGGCGTTCCGGGCCACCCAAGGGCGGGTTGTTCCGGGAAGCGCCTTCGATCGAATCACGTCGATCGAAGGGTTAAAAGCTGCGTGGGGAACGGTGCTGGCAAAGGACGCCGCCGACGGCGAGCTGCGCAGGCAAACGATCGACGTCATCGCTCACCAGTTTCGATGAAGAATTCTGCTACCTAGGTGTGGATTTCTCGAGAAGTCGTCCTAACTGCGACCCCCATCATCACGTCAAGCCTGACGTGAACCCTGATCACGTCCTGTACATAGGCCGCGACGGCGCGTGCGTGCGGGTGTCGAAGGAGCGTTTGATCGTTGAAGGCGTTGATCTGCTGCCTCACGTCTCGATTCCTCGCCGAGCCGTCAATCGCATCGTGCTGACCGGGAGCGTGGGGCTTTCGGCCGGGGCGCGTTCGTGGGCGCTGTACAATGACGTCGACGTGCTCTGCCTTTCCCGGCGCGGCACATATCTGGGCCAGCTTGCCGGGCCGCGTTCGACGGCGAACGCCCAGCGTCTTTTGAGGCAGGCGGAGTTTGCCGCCGATGTCGAGGCGCGCATGCCTCTTGCCCGGAGTCTAATTCGGGCCAAGATGCGCAACCAGGTTCATGTTCTCCACCGCATCGGGCGTCGGGACAGGAACGTCAACGTTGGGAAAACGTGCCAGAAGATCCGTTCGTCGATGGAGGACCTCTTCGACGCGGCGTTGATTGATGAGATTTTCGGGATTGAAGGGGCGGCGTCTTCCGCCTACTTCGCCTGTCTTGCCGGGCTGGTGCCGGAGGGAGTGTCGTTTCCGTGCCGCAGCAGGCGTCCGCCGAAGGATATGGCGAACGCCGCCTTTTCCTATGGGTACGCGATCCTGCTGGGGGAGTGCACGGCCGCGTTGTTCGCCGCGGGGCTCGAGCCGTCGCTCGGAGTGCTGCACGCTTCGACCGACAAACGCCCCAGCCTTTCGCTTGATCTCATGGAGGAGTTTCGTCCCCTGCTCGTGGACCGCACGGTGGTCAGTTTGCTTCGCTCGCATCGGCTGAGACCGGAGCACGCATCGCCTTCCGACGACGGCAAGGGGGTGTGGCTTAACCGCGAAGGCAAGAAGGCGTTGGTGGACGGGTATGAAGCGACGCTTCAGCGCCGCGTCAAGGGCGCTCTCCCAGGGTTCTCCGGCACGTGGCGCAGACACATCCACCACAGCGCGCAGTTGCTTGGCCGCGCGATCATGGAGCGGGACTACGAATGGATGGGCGTGTCATGGCGATGACCGCGATTGTCGCTTACGACGTCTCTTCCGACAGGCGGCGCACGCGCCTGGCCGCCTACCTCCAAGGGTGGGGGTACCGGATACAGGAATCGGTTTTTCAGCTGCGTTTGGAAGCTGACGACCTCAGCGCAGTTTGCGCGCATATCGAAGGGATCATCAGTGAAACCGACGACGTGGTTCACGTTTACCCCTTATGCGGAGCATGCGTTGGCCGCGCTGAACTCTTGGGAACCGCCGTGACTCTCGATGAAGTGGGGCTCTACCGCGGCATCTGGTAGTGGACTCCATGCGTTCCAACCATCGATGTCACTCGAAGCTAGTTCGCGCAAGGTCCACGCCCACTTTTTCCTTAATGCACCTTCTGGTGCCGGGTGCTTACCGACGCTGGCGGTTCTGCCAGCACTGACGGCTCGAGCTGTGTCTCAATGCACCTTCTGGTGCCGGGTGCTTACCGACAGACAAATGCCTTGCCCGACTCCGAGGAGACGCTCAATGGTCTCAATGCACCTTCTGGTGCCGGGTGCTTACCGACCAATGACCTCGAACGATTCCTCCTTCACCTTGGTGAGTCTCAATGCACCTTCTGGTGCCGGGTGCTTACCGACCTTCAAGCAAGCCGTCTGCGTGGATGCCAAGGAAGAGTCTCAATGCACCTTCTGGTGC
>CAJPTB010000051.1 GCA_905373325.1 uncultured Ancrocorticia sp. | reverse complement strand
CGTCGGATCGAGCCCGGACGTGGGTTCGTCGAGAATGAGGAGGTCCGGGCTGGTGACGAGTGCGGCAGCGAGGTCGAGGCGCCTGCGCAGCCCCCCGGAGAGAGTCGAGATCGTCTTGTACGCATGCTTGCCCAGGTCGAAAGAATCGATCAGCTCCGAGACGTCGCGGCAGTCGCGGATTCCCTCGTATGAGGCGCGTATCCAGTTTAGGAACTCCATGACGCGCCATTTCGCGTGGTCCCGTTGAGCTTGGAGCGTCATGCCTATCCTGGCCTGCCAAAGCGGATTGGAGTTATTGGTCGGATTTTCGCCGAAGACTTCGACGGAGCCCGCACTTCGAGGAACCAGGCCTCTGATGATCTCGACGGTCGTCGTTTTTCCGGCGCCGTTGGGCCCGAGCAAGGCAACCGTCTGCCCCCGCTCGACGCGCAAGTTCAGACCGTCGAGAACTGTGACGTCCCCGTACTTCTTCGTCAGATTGACGACGTTGACGACTGCATCGGCTTTCATCTCGCCCTCCTTACTGTAGTGATACTTCAAAATGTAGCAGTAGTGCTATCAACTATGCAAGCAATGCAACATTCTGGTTGCCGCTTTCCGGCATTTCGAACCCTTTGCGTGCGCGTCTTTCCCTCGCCTGAGCAAGCGCCTGTGTGTAGCATCGAGTGTGAGCTTGAACCGTTCCAGTGAATCCAGGAGCCCTTTCAGCGGCGAATTCGCGGATGCGCGCAGGCGGCTGCAGACGTTTGCCCTTCCGTTCCCGGCTTTCTCGATTCCTTGAGTGAAAGGCGACAAATGCGAGGTTTGACCCCCTACGACGCCGTGCTGCTGCTGTCCTACGGCGGACCGAACGGGCCCGAAGACGTTCTTCCCTTCTTGCGCAATGCGACGCGAGGCACCGGAATTCCCGATGAAAGGCTCCTCGCCGTCGGCCGACACTACGAGAGATTCCAGGGGGTTTCGCCGATCAACGCATGGAACCGCAGGCTCCTTGCCGACCTCCGCGGGGAGCTGCGCCGCCGCGGGCACGAAATCTCCGTCGGTTGGGGAAATCGGAACTGGCATCCGTTCGTCGACGAAGGTTTGGCGGAACTGGCCGACGCCGGAGCCCGTCGCATCCTCGTTCTGCCGACCTCTGCTTACGCTTCGTACTCCGGTTGCCGCCAGTATCGAGAGGACCTTGACAGTGCTTTGGCCTCTTTCGAAGGGCGCTACGGGCACGCGGCGCTAGGCGCGGAGTCAAGTGCGGACAACGCCGAAGGCGCCTCGTTGATCGTCGACAAAGTCCGTCCGTTTTACAACACGCCGGGAATGGTCGGCGCGCAGGCGAAAGCGATCGCTGCGGCCTATCGGAAGCTCGCGGACAATGGGATTGATGTGGAAAACGTTCGCCTCGTCTTGGTCACGCACTCGATACCGGTCGCAATGGAAGAAGGCTCGGCGCCCACCGAGGCGGAGCGATCGTCCATCGCCCCCGATCTTTCGACGGAGATCAGTTACGTCGCCCAACACCGGGCGTTGATACGGGCGTTGCTTCCTCTCGTGCGCGGCAGCCTCGGGCTGAGCCGGATCGAATGGGATCTGGCGTTCTGTTCGCGTTCCGGGCCGGCATCGTCGCGGTGGCTCGAACCGGACGTCAACGATCTTCTCGAGAAGCTGGCAGACGAGGACGCGGGGGGCGAAAGGCGAGAATTGGAGCGGAAGGCAGGCGGGGGGCCGACGCACGGGCGGCCTGCGCGCAAGGGGACGACCGGCAGGCCCTCGGTGAGCGGGGTTGTCGTCGCCCCCATCGGTTTCATCTACGACCACATGGAAGTGGTCTACGACCTTGACGTCGAAGCGCGGGAAACCGCGGCCAAGGCCGGCTTGCCCTACGAGCGGGCCGCGACCGTTTCCACGGACGGGGATTTCATCGCGAGCCTCGTCGACGTGCTCGAGGAGCGAGCCGCCCAAGCGCGCGGCGAAGACGTCCAGCCCGTCAGCTTGACGGGCGTCGGACCGTTCCACACCGTTTGTCCGGAGCAGTGTTGCCGCTCGGGGCGGCCCGGCATTCGTCGGCCAGACGAATCCGATGCGGTACGAGTCGGGCCCCGCCTCGAACGGTGAGATCCCGAAGGGCGCAAGACGCGGGCTGCGGGCGCAGGCAGCCTATGGGCGAAAGGCGTCCAAGCCGAGCAACTAGGGCTTGCCCAAGCGGCGCGCAGGCAGCCCACGGCGCGAAAGGCTTTTAAGCTGCAAAAAGGCATAGACTGACGGAAGCAGAAGAAACTGCGAATCGCCCACGCCAACCCGAAGGAGATCCTTATGGATGAGCATATGCAGCGCGTGCCCGATCCTCGTGACGCGCAGAACGTGGACCTCGACGCAATCAACAACGCTTTCCACTACGCGTTGTACGCGGTATTCCGTTTGGCCGATCCCCTGCCCGCCGACGCCGACGCGCGGCGCCTGCTCATAGCCGAGAGCGCGGAGTGCGTCGACGGCGCAGCCGTCACAACGCGCGGTTGGTATGACACGGCGGGCTTTCGCGCCGACGCCGATTTGATGGTGTGGTGGATCGACGACGACCCCGAGCGTCTCCAAGACGCCTATCACAGGCTGCGCGCCAGTGCCCTCGGCCGCTGTTTAGAGCCCGTTTGGACGTGTATGGGGCTTCACACTCCTGCGGAGTTCAACCGTCGCCACGTGCCCGCATGCCTCAGCGGCGTGGCGCCGCGCGATTGGCTGATGGTCTACCCGTTCGTCCGATCTTACGATTGGTACCTTCTCAAGGCAGAGGAGCGTTCGCGCATCATGGCCGAACACGGGCGCAACGGCTTCAGCCAGTACCCGGACGTCAAGGGTTCGACATTGGCGACGTTCGGGTTGAGCGATTACGAGTGGATCCTGGGCTTCGAGGCGGACAGCCTCGATCGCCTCGAAGGCGTTCTCCACGCGCAGCGTTACACGGAGGCGCGCCTCTATGTGCGCGAGGACACACCTTTCTTCACGGGCCGACGCGTGGATCCCATTGCGTGGGGAGAACGCCAGCCGCGAGCTTGAGGCGGTGCGAGAGGCCCGGTGCGTCGAAGGAGCAGCGCAGCGCGAAACCCCCGAAGACAACCAGTCCTTTCAATCGAGGAAAACAGCCTCTCAACCATTCGACGGCGATTGAGGCCTGTCACGGCGATTGGGGCGCGTCCTCCTCAGAAATCCGAACGACGACGCGGCCGCGGACCCCTTCCTCGACGATCTGGAAAAGCGACGATTCGAGCTCGTCGAAGGCGATCTCCGAGGTGATCGCGCGAAGAGCGTCGGCCGTGAGGGAATCGGTCAGAATCTGCCACGTGCGTTTCCGCACGTCGTCCGAGGGGAAGGTAACAGTGACCCCGAGCAGGTTGACCCCTCGGAGAATAAAGGGGAGCACCGTGGCATTCAAAGCGTTTCCCCCGGCGTTGCCGAAGGCCGCGATCGACGCTCCCGGCGCCGCCGTTCGCGTGAGCCAGGCGAGGGTGTCGCCGCCGACGGCGTCGATGGCCCCCGCCCACAAGCCCTTTTCGAGCGGCCGCTTGCCAGACGTGTCCGGCCGCGGCTCGACGCGCGCGGCGCCGAGCGAAACAAGGTAGTTTTCGGCGTCCCGCCGGCCGGTGAAGGCCGTGACCTCGTAGCCGCGGGCGGCCAGCAGGGCTGTTGCAATCGAACCGGCGCCGCCGCTGGCCCCGGTCACCGCAACAGGCCCGGCGCCGGGGGCGAGGCCGGCGTCCTCGAGCTTGAGCACCGCCATTGCGGCCGTGACGCCGGCCGTTCCGATGGCCGCCGCCTCAAGGAGCGAAAACCGCGACGGCACGGGGGTGAGCCAGGCGGAGGGAACCCGCAGATACTCGCAGTATCCGCCGCTGTGCTGTTCGGAAAGGGTGGCGCCCACGATCGAGACGGGAGCTCCGACGCCGAGGCCGGATTCTCCGGGTTCGACGACGACGCCGACGGCGCAGCAGCCCCCGACCATCGGGAGCGATCGCGCGATGGGGGCTCGGCCCGTCGCGGCTAGTCCGTCTTTGTAATTGACGGAGGAATGCGTCACCCGGACGAGGGCGTCCCCCTCCCCGAGCTCGGAGAGGGGCACGCGCACGTATCGCCCGCGGACTCCTTCAGGCGTCTCAAACAGTTGGTATGCTGCGGCGTCGTTCGTCATCGTTCCTCGAATTCTCGATGCGCAGCCGCGGAGCCGCGGCGGAAAGGTTCGTCGGGTTCTCGGCTTGCGGCCTCGGGCTTGTGCATCGGGGCTGAACGTTGCGTCAAACCCCGGGCGCTGCCTCAACTGCCTCAAACCCTGGGCGTTGCGTCAAACCCTGGGTGCCTGCATTCAGGCCTTGTGCTTGCCGGATTCGGCTTCGTCGGAAGCCTCGGTGGGAACCTCGACGTCCTCCCAGTACGACTCGGCCCAGGGGTCCTCGACGGGCTGGCTTCGCTTCCACAGGAGGAAAGCTGCGCCTGCTGCGCCGCCGAATATGGCCAGAGTCCCCGTCACCTTGAGGAACCGGCGCTTCTTCTTGGGCTTGGGGTCGGCGAGGGCCGCTGCCGCGGACGCTTGGACGGCCTGGGCCTTGGTCTTGAGATCGCCCTCGGTCGTGCGGGCGGCGTCGACGGCTGCCCGGGCGACGCGCTTGGCCTTGGGAATGTAGTCGGTGACCGCCTTCTCCTTTGCCTCCGCTGCGAGATGGGCCGCTTGGGCGGCCTTGGGGGCGACCCACTCCTTGCCCTGGTGGGCGAGTTCTTGGGCTTGCGATGCCAAGTGGGCGGCGACCGGACGGATCTTCTCGGCGGCCTGGCTCGCGGCGGCTCCGGCCTGGGCCACGAGGTCCTGAGCCTGGGCGGCGGCCTTCTTCTTAGCCTTCTTCTTCTTGGAACGGCAGCAGAACACTGTGAACCTCCTTCGGTTGTCCGGCGTCGACCGGAAAATGACTGTACTCTCCCATTTTGCCGGGTTTTCGGCGAAATGTCAGCCCGAACGCGCTTTCTGGCCGGTCTCTGCCCACTTGTTTTCGCCCGCAGCGCATTAGTTTGCCGTGAATCGACCTGCTGCCCTTCCCGCCGCGGCGCTGTGGGAAGATGTACGCATGGAAGCAACACTTCACACCAATCACGGCGACATCGTCGTGGAGCTGTATCCCAACCACGCACCCAAAACAGTCGCAAACTTCGTCGAGTTGGCGACGGGCAGGCGCGAGTGGACCAACCCCGCTACGGGAGAGAAGACCACCGAGCCGCTCTACAACGGCACGATCTTCCACCGCGTGATCGACGGCTTCATGATCCAGGGGGGCGATCCCCTGGGCCGCGGAACCGGGGGCCCCGGCTACCAGTTTGAGGACGAGATCCACCCCGAGTTGAACTTCAACGACCCTTATGTGCTCGCCATGGCGAACGCCGGGCCGGGGACCAACGGCTCGCAGTTCTTCATCACCGTGGCCCCGACGACCTGGCTTTACGGCAAGCACACGGTTTTCGGCAAGGTGGTCGACGACGCGTCGAAGGCCGTCGTCGACGAGATCGCGAAGGTGTCCACCGACATGCGCGACAAGCCCGCCGAGGACGTCGTCATCGAATCCGTCGACGTCGCCGAATGACATTCCGCAGGCCGCGATGAGTGCATCTGCCTCCGAACGAGACGACCCCGGGTTTTCGCCGTCAGGCGATCTGCCGAGCCCTAAAGAGCCGCGGAATTCCGTGGATGTTCCCGGCGCCGGCGAAACGCGCGGCTCGGGCGGAGGCTCCGCGGGCGGCGCTCGCAGACGGCTGACCGTCTTCAGCGGGCATTGGCCCAAAGCGGCCGTGACGATGGCGCTCATCGCGGCCTGCGTAGGAGTCGACCTCGTCACCCGGGTCGAGGGGTCGATCGGCTCCTATCTCGTGTTCATGCCGAAGCTCTCGGAGCAGGAACCCTATCGTTTCCTCGCTTCGGCGTTCGTGCATGCGAACTTCTGGCACCTGCTGCTCAACATGTACGTGCTGTGGGTGTTCGGATCCGTTCTGGAACCCGTCATCGGGCACGCCAGGTACCTGGGGATCTACCTTCTCTCGGCCGTCGCCGGGAATGCCGCAGTCATCCTCACGGCCGACCCTTTGGGAAACTCGTGGTTAACCGCCACGGTCGGCGCGTCGGGCGCGGTCTTCGGCCTGCTGGGCGCCCAGCTCGTCGTCGCCCGGGTGTCCGGGGCGGACCTGACGGGTTTGGTGGTCTTCATTGCGCTCAACGCCGTCATCTCCCTGAGCCCCGACTCGGGGATCTCGTGGCAGTCCCATGCGGGCGGATTCGTCGCGGGCGCGGCGACCATGTACGTCTTTTCGCGGGCGCGCGTCCTTTCGCCGGAGAAGAGGCGGATCGTCGACGCCGTCGTCTTCGCAGCGCTCAGCGAGGCGCTGGCCGTCGTCGTCGCTGTATGGGGCTATTCCTGAAGACGTCTTCTCCGGCAGCGGCGCCTTCCCGATCAAACCTTCGACTATGCGAGGCCGCAGCGCCTATATAGGCCGGGCCGCAAGGGCGCCGACCCGGAGGCGTCACTTCCACCCCATCGTCATAAGGAATCCGGTGAGCATGAAGCCGAAGCCGATGAACAGATTGCCGTTGCCCAGACCCTTGATCGGGAAGTTGCCGCCGAAAATGTAGGCGGAGACGACGATGACGAGGCCGACGATCATGAGGGTGACAAGCAGGGGCGCCCACCACTTCGGCGATTGAAGCCCCTTGACTCTGGTCGGCTTGCGCTCCTTCGACGAGGCCCTCTTTTCCGCGGCCTTCTTCTCTATAGAGCGCTTCGTTCCCTTTTCGGGGTTTCCGGAGCTCTTCTTCGAGCCTTTCTTCGAGGATTCGGCGGAGGATTCCTTCTGTTTGCGAGACGTCTTCGAGGCCTCGTCCGTGGTTTCCCCCTCAGATGAGCCGTCCTTCTTAGACGAGCCTTTCGCCGCGTCCTTCTTCGATGCGCGTTTCTTGCCTTTTTTGCCCTTTGCCGGGGCTTCCTCGGACTCTTCGCCCTTGCCCGAATCTTTCGCGGCGGCCTTGACGTCCTCCTCGTCGTCTTTTGCGGAAGCGCCGTCTGCCTCGGCGGGGTCCGCCTCAGCGGCGCCGACCCCGCCCTCGTCGGCCCCTCGTTCTTCGGCGGCGTCGTTCACGACGTCCGAGCCTTCCGTCGTCTCAGCCTCTTTCGCCGTGTCGAGATCGTCGACTTCGCCCAGCTCGTCGGAATCGAGCTTGTCAGAATCAGCCATGGTCGTCCTTCCGGGTACGCGTACTCAGCCAAGAGTAGTCAAAGGCAGGAGTGAGCGCACCTGCCCATCGAAAACTGTACACATTCGCAGCTGCGAAATCGTTGTGGACAAGCTTGGAAATCGGAAAGGCGGGCAGGCTCGGAAAGGCGAGCAGACTCGGAAACCGGAGCGGCGGGCCTGCGAGGCTCCGCGCCCGGCGCCCGGCGCGGCTCTGGCTCTAGTCGCGCGGCGTGATCTTGTACCCATTTGAGGCTTGAGGGCATGCATTGGCGCGGCCTCGCGACGTCAGACGTGGAAGAGAGGGCCGCATCCCCGTAATCTATAAAGTTGCGGGCGCAAACCGCCGCTTCACGAGCGTGCGGCAACTTACAACGGAAGAAAGGACGTTGATCGTGGGACGTCACACATTGGGAGCGGACGGGCCGTTCACGCAACCCGGCGCCGACGGCGTCGAACAGCGGCCGGCCGCCCCATCTCCGTCGGGCGCTCCGGCATCCTCAGACGGGCTCGACTGGCTCCCCGGATGGGAGCGGGATTCTGGGGAAAGGGCCGAAGCCGCAGCGGTTGCCGCGCCCAAGGCACGTCGTCGCCCCAGCGTCTTCCAGATGCTTCTCGGTTTCGTCGGCGAGCTGCTCATCACCGCCGGCGTGGTGATCGGCCTGTTCATCGTCTGGCAGGTCTGGTGGACCGACATCATCGCCGGCCAGGAACAGGAAGAGCAGATTGCGCGCGTCAAAGGCCAATGGGGCAGCCAGAACGAGACGAAGATCGGCAGGGCCCGCACCGACCCGCCGCCGGCGGTCGAGCACGTCACCGGGATCGGCGACGTCGAGGGGATCATGTACATCCCGAAGTTCGGCAAAGACTACGAGCACTCCATAGAGTACGGGACGTCGCTCAGCCAGGTTCTCGACAAGGGCGCCTTCGGCCATTACAAGGACACCGCGTACGTGGGAGAGGTCGGCAACTACTCCTTGGCCGCCCACCGGCAGACTTACGGCGCGCCGATGCGCAACGTCGACAAGCTCAAGGCCGGCGACCCCATCATCGTAGGCACGAAAGACGCCTACTTCGTCTACTACGTCAACTCTTCGTACGTGGTTTCGCCCAACGACGTCGACGTCGTGGCGCCCGTTCCAAAACAACCTGAGACAAAACCCACGGAACGACTCATGACCATCACCACCTGCCATCCGCCTTTCGTCTCCGACAAGCGATGGATCATCCACGCGAAGTACGACCACTGGGTCGCGCGAAGCGACGGAATACCAGCGGAAATGAAGTAGAGAGGAAACCGACGTGTACTCATGGATCTGGCGCCACCTGCCCGGGCCCGCATGGCTGCGGTTCTTCGAGGCTCTCGCCCTTCTGTTCGCTGCGGTCGCGGTTCTGTTCACCTGGGTCTATCCCTGGGTTGCCGACACCTTCCCCGCCTTCGACAACACGGTGGGCTGATGGCGAAGCTTCTGGTCATCGACAACTACGACAGCTTCGTCTACACGCTCGTCGACTATCTCCGCCTGCTGGGCGCGAGCGCCACGGTGGTCCGCAACGACGTCGTGGATCTGGCTTCTATTTCCTCCTACGACGGCGTGCTTGCCTCGCCCGGCCCGGGAACCCCGGCCAAGGCCGGGGCGACCGTCGCCGCCGTCGAGCAATGTGCGCAGACCAAGACCCCCATGCTGGGCGTGTGCCTCGGGCATCAGGCGCTGGCCGAAGTCTTCGGCGGGGTCGTCTCGCATGCGCCGACGCTGGTGCACGGGAAGACGTCCGTCATCCGCCACAACGGCAGAGGGCTCTTCGAGGGGCTTCCCTCGCCGCTTACGGTCGGAAGGTACCATTCGCTGGCGGCCGAGCCCGACACGGTCAGGGAGCTTGTCATCACCGCCCGCACCGACGACGGGATCGTCATGGGCGTCGAGCACTCCGAACTTCCCCTATGGGGCGTGCAGTTTCACCCCGAATCGGTGCTGACCCAGGGCGGGCATCGGATGCTCGCCAACTGGCTGGCCGCGTGCGGCCAGCCCGAGGCTCTCGAAGCGGCGCGCGGCAAGGCGCCCCTTATACGATTCGAGGAGCGGGCCTCCCAGGGCCGTTGAACGGGCCCGCGCAGACTCACTTTCTAGCGGGAGCTTCTCGGCGCCGAAATCGATGCGACGACGGCGCGCGCTTGAACAATGAAGGCGGGGCCGAACCAGTTTGGT
>CAJPTB010000050.1 GCA_905373325.1 uncultured Ancrocorticia sp. | reverse complement strand
CCGATGAACAGCTCGACGAAGGAAAGCGCCTCCTCGTGTCCGTGCTGGCGCGCGCCTATCGCGACGACGTTCGCGTCATTGTGCTCCCGCCCGAGCCTCGCGGTCTCAAGGTTCCACGCGAGGGCCGCCCGCACTCCCCTGACTTTGTTCGCCGCTATCTGCTCGCCGTTTCCAGAGCCTCCGATGACGATCCCCAGGCTGCCGGGGTCGGCCGCCACGGCCTCGCCGCAGGCGATGCACATGGGCGGGTAGTCGTCCATCGGATCATATGAATGGGCGCCGTGGTCGACCACCTCGTGGCCTCCTTCGCGGAGCTTGCCCGCGATGTATTCCTTGAGTTCGAACCCCGCGTGGTCCGTTGCAATGTGTATCCGCATGCAAACATGATACCGGTCACCAATCGGCCCAAAACACGCGCCAGCGGGCCAGCCGGTCTGCGCCGGTTCCACCGGAGTCCGGCAGACGCAGAAAATACGCGCCCGCGGGCCAGCCGCTAGGATTGGCCCATGGGACACAGCGAGAGAGCATCGATATTCGACGGCAACGATCCGAAGACGCGAGTTCAAGACGACGTCTTTCGCGCGGTCAACGGCGGATGGTTGGAGACGACCGAGATTCCCGAAGACCTTCCGTGGATCGGCAGCTTCGTCGAACTGGTCCTTCAAGCGGAAAAGCACGTGAGGGAGATCATCGAGGACCTCGCGAAGACTGAAGAAACCGCTGCGCATCCGCACAGGAACGCGCAGCGCGACGGCGCCGAACAGACGGATGGAAATGCCAACGAGAGCGGCGAGGCGCATAAAGACGCGCACAAAATCGGCGCCCTTTTCTCCTCCTGGATGGACGTCGATGCTCTGAACGCCAAGGGAACCGCTCCTTTGCGGGCCGACCTCGCCCCGGTCGAGGCCGCAACGGACCGCGAGGGCCTCGCGCGCGTCGTCGGCGAACTCCTGGCCGCGGGAGTGCCGACCTTCTTCGACTGGGACATCGACGCCGATCTGGCGGACCCCGACAGATACGTCGCCTTCTTCGAGCAGTCCGGCCTCGGCCTTCCCGACGAGGCGTACTACCGCGAGGAGCAGCACGCCGAAACCTTGGCCAAGTACTCGGATTTCGTGCCGAGGCTCCTGGCCCTCGGCTACGGCCTCAGCGAGGAGGCGGCGCGAGCCCAGGCCGACGTCGTCCTTCGCTTGGAGACCGCGATCGCCTCCGCCCACATGGACGTCGTCGACGCGCGCGATGCCGACAAACTCAACAACCCGTTCGTCTGGGCCGATTTCGTCGAATCGGCGCCCGGCTTCGCCTGGGACGCCGCGTTGGCGGGCGCCCAGATGCCGGTGGACGGCTCCTCCGACGTGATCGTCATGCAGCCGCACGCTTTGCGCGAGGCAGCGCGCCTGTGGGCCGAAACCCCGCTTGCCGACCTCAAGGCTTACACGCGCTGGCGCATTCTCCGTGCGAGGGCCACGTTCCTCACCGAGGAGATCGACCGGGCGAACTTCGACTTCTACGGCAAGGTGCTGGCGGGGTCCACCGAGCAGCGCGAGCGGTGGAAGCGCGGGGTCGCCGTCGTCGAGGACGCGCTCGGCGAAGCCCTGGGAAGAGAGTACGTGGCCCGGCATTTCCCGCCCGAACACAAGGAAAAGATGCTCCAGCTGGTCGGCGACCTGCTGGAGGCCTACCGCCGATCGATCTCTGCCCTCGACTGGATGGGCGAAGAAACCAAAGCCCACGCGCTGAAGAAGGTCTCCTCGTTCGTCGCCAAGATCGGATATCCGGACAAGTGGCGGGATTACTCGGGCCTCGCCGTCGGCGACGATCTCGTAGAGAACGTGCGCGCCTCCAAGCGATTCAACACAGCATTCGACTTCGCCAAGCTCGGCAAGCCAATGGACCGCTCCGAATGGCGAATGACTCCGCAAAGCGTCAACGCCTACTACTACCCCGTGTGGAACGAGATCGTCTTCCCGGCCGCCATCCTCCAATTCCCCTTCTTCGACCCCGAACGCGACGCCGCTTTGAACTACGGCGCGATCGGGGCGGTCATCGGCCACGAAATCGGCCACGGATTCGACGACCAGGGTTCGAAATTCGACGCTGCCGGGCGGATGAGCAACTGGTGGACCGACGCCGACCGCGCCGCCTTCGAGGAACGCACTCGCGCCCTGGTCGCCCAATACGACGCCTACATCCCCGCCGAGCTCGGCCCCGACGGGCCGCACGTCAACGGACGCCTGACCCTGGGCGAAAACATCGGCGACCTCGGCGGCCTGTCCATCGCCCTCAAAGCCTACGAAATCGCCCTCGAACGCGAAGGAAAAACCCTCGACGACGCCGACCTCCTCGACGGACACACGGCCGCCCAGAGATTCTTCCTCTCCTATGCCCGGTCCTGGCGGGAGAAAATGAGGCGGGAATTCCTCGAAACGACGGTGGCGACGGACGAGCATCCGCCGAGCGAGTTTCGCGCCAACGGGGTGGTTAAGAACATCGACGCCTTCGCCGAAGCCTTCGGCCTCCAACCCGGCGACGCCCTCTACCTGCCACCCGAGGAACGCGTGCGCATCTGGTAAGCGCTGCAACCCGGCGCCCAGGCGGCAGACCTTGCGCGCCCCGCCTTGAAGGCAGACGCTGTGCGCGTGACAACTTGGCGGAAAACCACGCGTGACAACTTGGCGGAAAACCGCGCGTGACAACTTAGCGGAAAACCGCGCGTGACAATTTAGTGGAAAACACTGCGCGCATTGCGCAATGTCCGCGCGGCGAACTCGCCTGGGCAGACGGGCTCTGGGACACTACTCTCATGTCCAACGAATCCCTTGCCCGCGTCCTCGACGGCGCGGACCCCGCTGTCCGAATGCAAGACGACCTGTTCCGCGCGGTGAACGGCGCGTGGATACGAGACAAGGAGATACCTGCCGATCTCGCGTCCTACGGCTCCTTCGTCAAGCTTCGGCTCGAATCGGAAGCGAATGTGCGGGCAATCATCGAGGACCTCGCGTCAGGCGAACAGGAAGGGGACGCCAAGAAGATATCCGACCTCTTCTCTTCCTGGATGGACACGGACACGCTCAACCGGCTGGGCGTGGCTCCGCTGGGCAAAGACCTTGAACTCGTCGAGACTGCCTCGAGCCACGACGAGCTCGCCGAAGCCGTCGGCTCGCTCATGGCCACCGGCGTTGCGTCGTTCTTCTCCGTCGGCGTCGGCACCGACATCAACGACCCCAGCCGGTACGTGACGTTCTTGGGACAGTCCGGCCTCGGCCTTCCCGACGAGGCGTACTACCGCGAGGAGCAGCACGCCGAAACCTTGGCCAAGTACTCGGATTTCGTGCCGAGGCTCCTGGAGCTCAGCGGGATCCGCCCAGCCGCTTCCTCCGCGTCGGACGCCGCCGCCGCGCTGCGCCTGGAGGCGGAATTCGCCTCGACGCACATGACGCTCGTCGACCGGCGCGACCCCGAGAAATACAACAATCCTTTCACATGGCCCGACTTCGTCGAATCGGCGCCCGGCTTCGCATGGGAGAAGGCGCTGAAGGCCGCGGGCGCCCCCATGGAGGCGATCGACTCCCTGCTCGTTTCCGCCCCGCGCACGCTCACAGCCTCGGCGGCGATATGGGCGCGCACCGACCTCGCCGACCTCAAGGCTTACACGCGCTGGCGCATTCTCCGTGCGAGGGCCACGTTCCTCACCGAGGAGATCGACCGGGCGAACTTCGACTTCTACGGCAAGGTGCTGGCGGGGTCCACCGAGCAGCGCGAGCGGTGGAAGCGCGGGGTCGCCGTCGTCGAGGACGCGCTCGGCGAAGCCCTGGGAAGAGAGTACGTGGCCCGGCATTTCCCGCCCGAACACAAGGAAAAGATGCTCCAGCTGGTCGGCGACCTGCTGGAGGCCTACCGCCGATCGATCTCTGCCCTCGACTGGATGGGCGAAGAAACCAAGGCCAGAGCCCTGGCGAAAGTGGACGCTTTCTCGCTCAAGATCGGATACCCCGACGAGTGGCGGGATTACTCAGATCTGAAGGTGGGCGATGACCTCGTCGACAACATTCGCGCCGCAAACAGGTGGGAGAACGCAAGGGACTTCGCCAAGCTCGGCAAGCCGATGGACCGCTCCGAATGGCTGATGTTTCCGCAAACCGTCAACGCCTACTACTATCCCGTGTGGAACGAGATCGTTTTCCCGGCCGCCATCCTCCAATTCCCCTTCTTCGACCCCGAACGCGACGCCGCTTTGAACTACGGCGCGATCGGGGCGGTCATCGGCCACGAAATCGGCCACGGATTCGACGACCAGGGTTCGAAATTCGACGCTGCCGGGCGGATGAGCAACTGGTGGACCGACGCCGACCGCGCCGCCTTCGAGGAACGCACTCGCGCCCTGGTCGCCCAATACGACGCCTACATCCCCGCCGAGCTCGGCCCCGACGGGCCGCACGTCAACGGACGCCTGACCCTGGGCGAAAACATCGGCGACCTCGGCGGCCTGTCCATCGCCCTCAAAGCCTACGAAATCGCCCTCGAACGCGAAGGAAAAACCCTCGACGACGCCGACCTCCTCGACGGACACACCGCCGCCCAGAGATTCTTCCTCTCTTGGGCGCGGGCGTGGCGATCCAAGAGCCGGGTGGAAAGAGCGGAGACGCAACTGGCCACCGACCCTCATTCGCCTCAGGAATTCCGCACCAACGGAGTGGTTAAGAACATCGACGCCTTCGCCGAGGCCTTCGGCCTCCAACCCGGCGACGCCCTCTACCTGCCGCCCGAGGAACGCGTGCGCATCTGGTAGGAGCGACCGCCTCCGATGGCGCGCCCGCCTCCGATGGCGCGCCCGCCTCCGGTGAGTGCGCGTCCGTTGACCGCCTCCGTTGACCGCGTGCGCATCCGCTGAGCGCGTGCGTTGACCACGTGCGTTGACCGCGTGCACATCCGGTGACCGCGTGCGTTGACCACGTGCGTTGACCGCGTGCACATCCGGTGACCGCGTGCGTGTTTCGTGAGCGCAGCCAACGCGCGTCGGGCCCACCCATTGAACCTGATAATGATTTTCATTATTGTTATCGACATGACACATTCACCTATTCGCACGATTGCCTCCCTCGTCGCAGTCGCGGCCCTCGCGCTGGCGGGATGCTCTGATTCGCCGGGCAAGACGGGCGGATCTCAGACGACAGCCACAGCGGATGCAAACGACGGCAAGGAAGGCAACAGCGGCGGCGAAAAAGCACAACGCAAGGAAGTCTCTTCGCTAAAGCCGCGCCTGGTCGTCTCCTACGACGGCGGGCTTCTCACCCTCGACGGAGCGACGGGCAAGGTTCTGGCGGACGTAAAGAAAGGCGGCTTCCTGCGTCTGAACCCCGCGGGCGACGGCCGCCACGTCGTCGTCTCGGACGGCGACGTCTTCCGGCTCTTCGACGTCGGCCTCATTGCGCAGCGGCACGAGGACCACTACCACTACTACGTCGCCTCCCCCAGGCTCACGTCCGCGCAAATCAAAGCGCCCAAAGCCGGGCACGTCGTCAACCACGCCGGGCGCACGTCCCTGTTCTCCGACGGCGACGGCACAGTCCAGACGTTCGCAGCAGACGCCCTCAAGGACGGGAAGCTCGACCCTTCGGAAATCAAAGCGTTCAAAGGAGGGGACGCCCACCATGGAGTCGCCGTGCCGCTGTCCAACGGCAACATGCTGACAACGAAAGGAACCGAGAAGGAGCGCCACACGATCCAGGAGGTCGATCCGAGCGGCAAGGTCGTGGCGGAAATAACGGATTGCCCGGGAGTCCACGGGGAGGCGGCGGCCCAGTCCAACGCGAACGGCGACGTCGTCTCCTTCGGCTGCACAAACGGCCCGGTCGTCTACCGGGACGGGGCCTTCCACAAGATCCCCGTCTCCGAGCCCTACCAACGATCCGGCAACCAATTCGGCTCGCCCGAATCGCCCTATGTGCTCGCCGACTACAAGACGGTCAAGCCGGCCGAAGGCGCTGAAGGCGTGACCGAAAGGCCGACGTCGGCGGGAGTCATCGACACGGCGAGCGGCACGTTGAAGAAGGTCGACCTCGGATCGCCCTACTGGTTCCGCTCTTTCGCACGCGGCCCGAACGGCGAGGGACTGGTCCTCACCTACGACGGGAATCTCGCCATTCTCGATCCGGCTTCCGGCGAGGTGAAAAAGAAGGTCAAGGTCGTCAAGGAATGGCGCGAGAAGGACGATTGGCAGGAGCCCGGCCCGAATGTCACGGCGATCGGGGACTACGCCTACGTCTCGGAGCCCGCCTCGAAAAAGATCCACCTCGTGCAGATCTCGACAGGCGAGGTCGTGACGTCCTTCGATCTCAAGGTCGTCCCCAACGAAATGTCCGCGGCGAGCGGCAAGCCCGACGTCGGGTCGAAGAAGTAGGCTCCGAGCCGAAGAAGTAGGCTCCAGGTCGAAGAAGCAGGTGCCGAGCCGAAGAAGTAGGCTCCAGGTCGAAGAAGCAGGTGCCGAGCCGAAGAAGGAGGCCGACGACGGGAAGAGCGACGGGGAAAGCGGGGTCCGCGCGCCGAGTGCGCGATACCCCGCTTTTCTCTTCGCACAAAACGCGTACCCTTGTAACGGACAATCTGCCCGAGACTCGGCGTCGGACCAACTAGCTTGGCGTCGGACCGACCATTCGATCGGACCGACCATTCGATCAGACCGACCATTCGAAAGGACATTCATGCCAGGGACCAACCTCACCCGTGACGAAGCGGCAAGGCGCTCTAGCCAGATTCAGACCGACTCGTATCGCATCTACCTCGATTTGGCGACGGGGTCCGAAACGACTTTCGTCTCCATCACAGAGATCGACTTCACTGCGGAAGCGGGGGCTTCGACCTTCCTCGACATCATGGCCGAATCGGTGAACAAGGCAGTTCTCAACGGCAACGTGCTCGACGTCGACGCCTTCGCCGACTCCCGCTTCCCACTCGAAGACCTCGCGCCGAACAACACCGTTCGCATAGAGGCGACGATGAACTACTCACGCACCGGCGAGGGCCTGCACCGCTATGTCGATCCGGCCGACGGCGAGGTTTACCTCTACTCGCAATTCGAGGTGGCCGACGCCAGGCGCGTCTTCGCCTGCTTCGAGCAACCCGACCTCAAGGCGGATTTCTCCTTGACGATCGACGCGCCCGATTCCTGGACCGTCCTGTCGAATTCCCCGTCGCCCGAGCCGGTTCCCTCCCGCGAGGGCATCCTCACGTGGCAGTTCACGCCCACCGAGCGCATGTCCACCTACCTCGTGTCCATCATCGCCGGCCCTTACGCGAGCGCGAAGGGCGACGTCTACCGCTCCGTCGACGGTCGCGAGATCCCGCTCGGCATTTGGGCGCGCAAGTCGCTCATCGAGTATGTCGACGCCGATGAGATCTACGAAGTGACAAAGCAGGGCTTCGAATTCTACGAGGCCAACTACGGGTTCCCCTACCCGTTCCGCAAGTACGACCAGATCTTCTGCCCGGAGTACAACGCGGGCGCGATGGAGCATCCCGGCAACGTGACGTTGGTCGAGTCCTACATCTTCCGCACGAAGCCGACCGGCGCGCTCATCGACCGCCGGGTCATCACAATCCTCCACGAGCAGGCGCACATGTGGTTCGGCGACCTGGTGACGATGAAGTGGTGGGACGATCTGTGGCTCAACGAGTCGTTCGCCGAGTTCATGAGCCACCTGGCCGCGGTGAAGAACACACGGTGGAAGGACGCCTGGGTGACCTTCCTGGCCTCGGAGAAATCGGGGGCGATCCAGCAGGACCTCCTCCCCTCCACGCACCCCGTGGCAGCCGACATCCGCGACATCGAGGACGTGCTGGTCAACTTCGATCAGATCACCTACGGCAAGGGCGCCTCCGTGCTCAAGCAGCTCGTGGCGTGGGTGGGGCTGGAGGAGTTCCTCGCCGGGGTGCGCTCCTACATCGCCAAGCACGCGTGGGGCAACGCCACGCTGGCCGACCTTTTGGCCGAGTTGGAGGCGACGTCGGGCCGCGACCTCTCGCGCTGGACGAAGGTGTGGCTCCAGGAGGCGGGCGCCAACGTCCTCTCCCCCGAGATCGTCGAAAAGGGCGGCGTCGTCGAATCCTTCGCGATCCGCCAGGAGTCCGACGGGCGCTCCTCGCTGCGCCCCCACCGCATCGGCGTGGGCGGCTTCGACGTGATCGACGGGAAGCTGACCCGCACCTTCTCCGCCGAGCTGGACATCGACGGCGAGCTCACGGAAGTGCCCGAGCTCGCGGGCGCCAAGCGGCCGGCCCTGCTTTTGGTCAACGACGAGGATTTGGCGTACGCAAAGATTCGACTGGACGAAAAGTCGCTGGCCACAGCCGTCGAGCATCTCGACGCTTTCGAGGATCGCCTGGCGCGGACGAACGTCGTTTTCGCCGCCTGGGACATGTGCCGCGACGGCCTTATGAGCGCCACCGACTATGCCAACATCGTCCTCAAAGCTCTGCCCGACGAAACGGACGGCACCGTGTTGCGCTTTATTCTCGGCCAACTCGCGACGGCGGTGACCGTCTACTCCGCCCCCGCCAATCGCGAGGCCCTGCACGACGCCGTCGCCGCGCGCATCTTCGAGATTCTCGCGGGGGCCGAGCCAGGCTCCGACAACCAGCTTCAGGTGGCTTCGGCCGCGATGCGCCTGGCGAAGACGGAGGAGCAGCTCGATCGCATCGCCGGATGGCTGGAGGGCGAGGGGCTGCCCGAGGGATACGTGGTCGACGCCGAGGTCCGCTGGGGAATCGTCATAGCGCTGGCCGCCGCAGGGCGCATCGGCGAAGCGGAAATCGCCGAGGAGTACGCCAAGGATTCGACCTCCTACGGCCAAATCTTTTCGGCTCAGGCGCGCGGCGCCCTGCCCGATCCCGCCGTCCGCGAAAAGGTGTGGAAGGAGATCACGGGAGACTTCGAATCCAACACCGTCCAGCGCAACCTCGCATTGGGCTCCCGGCGTGCGACGCCGGAGTCGCTCGTCCCCTATGGAGCGCGCTACTACGAGGACGCCCGTGCCCAGTGGGACAACCATTCGGTGGAGATCGCCCGCAACATGTTGGAGTACGCCTTCCCGATTGTCCTTGCCGGGCGCACGGATCTGGGCGTGGACATCGTCGCCTTGGGCGAGAAATGGCTGGAAGACAACAAGGACGCCGCCCCCGCGTGCGTCCGCCTGGTCTCCGAATCGGTCGACTCGGCCCAGCGCGCGGTGCGTACGCAGGCCGTCGACGCCGGAAAGTAGGAGCCGACTCCGGCGATTGCGGACCGACGTCGACAAGTGACGACGTCGGCGCTTGGGACTCGAATCTGGCCTGCCAAGGATGCTGCCATGCGAAACGGGGCGGACGCGAGCGGCGTCCGCCCCGTCCGGGGTCGCTCCGCAGGAATGCCGAAAGTGAAGTGCGTCGGAGCCACCGGGTACGATCCCGTCCATGGAAAGAGTGGGCT
>CAJPTB010000049.1 GCA_905373325.1 uncultured Ancrocorticia sp. | reverse complement strand
CGCCCGAACCCCCGGCGTCGCCAGAGCCGCCAGAGCCTGAGCCGCCCGCGCCCGAACCGTTTTGCCCGCTGCCGGAGCCGCCGCCCGAGCGTCGGCGGGAATCGCTGCCGTCAGAAGACTGACGGTTGCCAGAACGGCGCCTGCCGGGGTCGTTCCCGTTGGAAGAACCTGTTTCCCGGTCTCCGAAAGCCGGAATGCGCTCGATCGCAGCCGCCGTCCGCTCTCGCAGAGCGGTTAGCACGGTGATCGCTTGATTCTCCGCCTTGGCATGCGCGGCGTCGAGCATCCGCACAGCGCGTATTTCCGCCTGGAGGTACGGTTCCTTTTGGATGACGGAATCGTACTGGGCCTGGGCGTTCGCCAGCTCCTTCTGAATCTCTGTGTTCTTATTTTGCGCCTCTCGCCCGGCGTCCAGAGCTTCTTTTCGCGCCCCCACGATGACCCCGATGTCCTCGGAGTGTCGACGCACTTTCTTGCCGAGGTCGTCCAAGTTGGCCGTCACCGCGTCAGCGGTGGAGCCCCTGATCGCCGATCCCAGATTTGTCGCGACCGATTCGGTCAAAGCGGCCACAGAATCAAGCTCCTCCTTGATTGTGCCCAGAATTTCGCTCGTCGCATCGTTGGCGCTTGGATCCCACGGTTCAATCCCGCGAAGCCTGTCGGCATTGGGAGTCGCCACGACTCCTCCTTTCGTTCTAGCAGACCTCCGTCCTACCGACGTCGGCCTTGCCGTCGCCGCCATTCGAATCGACGTCGGCATCCGGAAAAATGTCTATGTGCTTTTAGGTTGTCTCTGTGTTTCTAGATTCTCTAGCTTCTAGGTTCTCTAGTTTCTAGGTTTTTCACGCACTCTAAACGTCTATGCGCGCCTCCATATATTGACTATGCGCTCGCAAACGATCAGCACGACGGTCGTCGGTTCGACGACGCCGAGAAACGGCATAAACGCCACGGCCGACTTCCTTTTCCAATCAGATGCCCTCTCTTTAAGTCAGAAGTTATGTTTTCAATCAAAGCCCTTGAGGCTAAGTCGAAAGTCTATCTTTACGGCGTGTTCGTAGATATGAAGGAGAACTTATCGGTCAGCTCGTTCAGCTTCGTCATGATGTCTTTCTTTGAACCCTCGTCAATTTCTGTAAAATTCTGCACGGCTTGCTGAAGATCAGAAACGATCCCTTTATACCGCGACGATATCTGCCCCAGTCGATCATCGATCCTCGCCAACGAACCCCGAAGAAGCAGTCCAAACTGGTCAAGCTCGTTAAGCTCTGACCAGATTTCACTCGATTCTCTGACACCGTCATAAACCTTGTTTTTAGCGCTGTCGAAGTTGTCCCCTGCCGACACCAAGAGATTCAGTTGCGCATCGAAGCTGTCTCTGTCGAGATAGAAGATCCCCACGGATTCCCCCTGTCTTGCTCTTTCATGTGCCTTGCCACAAGGCCCGAAAACCCCAGGCGTCGAAACCCTCGGCCGCCGCAACCGCACCGTCAATGGGTGAGGCTTCCGCGAGTTCACGGCTATTGACTTACTTCAATAATAGTCAAAATGTAAAGAACGATCCATCAGTTTCAAGGGGAAAACGGGTGCAGGTCTCCCCAGTCTAAAAACTAGACCAACCTATAAACACAAAGGTTTTACTTCAAGAACAAATCGTTTAAACAATTTTAAAAAACACAAAAACCTATCTAATAGAAGCCATGTCATTAAAATGAATGGATACAAGCTTTCATATTAAAAACTTAGGAAAATAGATCTTTGAGCAAATAAAGCAACGAAAAGTTGGATTGAAACAATAGAGGGAACGAGCCGACGGGCCGCCGAACCCAAGACCGGCAAGTCGCCGAGCTGACGGCGTCAGGGCCGACGGCGTCAGGAGCGCGACCAGAATGCCGGTGACAGAGCGGCGCAGCGGGGCAAAGCGCCGCCTATGTGCGCGCCGCCGTCTCTTCGGGTGAAAGGGCTGTCCCATTCGGTGAGAGGGCGGCGCGCACATCAAGCCCGGCCCAGATGGATTCGCATCGGATCGAGTCAGATTCGCGTCGGGACGAATCGTTCCGGTTCGGATTGGCTCCAATTGCTGCAGGCAACAGCCACATCGGCGTCCAATCGCTCCCGGCGGGGTGGCTCCCGTCAGGGTCTCACTTGCGATTGGCGCGATAGTAGTCGATGAGGCTCGCGGTCGAGGAATCCTGAGCCGCGAGGGCTTCGGCGTCGCCGGCGATGGCGGGCCCCAGATCCTTGGCCATCTGCTTGCCCAGCTCCACGCCCCACTGGTCGTAGGAGTCGATCCCCCAGACGGCGCCCTGCACGAAGGTGATGTGCTCGTAGAGCGCAATGAGCTGGCCGAGGACCGACGGCGTGAGCTCGGGGGCCATGATCGACGTCGTCGGCTTGTTGCCCGGGAAGATGCGGGCGGTCACGATCGCCTCGGGCGTTCCCTCTGCGCGGACCTCCTCGGCTGTCTTTCCGAAGGCGAGAGCCTTGGTCTGGGCGAAGAAGTTGCCGAGGAACAGCTCGTGCTGATCCGTCCCGTCCTCGTCGGAGAGCGCGTGGCGCGGATTGGCGAAGGCGATGAAGTCAGCCGGAATCAGCTGGGTTCCCTGGTGGATGAGCTGGTAGAAGGCGTGCTGGCCGTTCGTTCCGACCTCGCCCCAGAACACCTCGCCCGTTCCGGTGGCGACGTCGCTGCCGTCCCAACGCACGCGCTTGCCGTTCGATTCCATCGTCAGCTGCTGAAGATAGGCGGGGAAGCGATGGAGGTACTGGGAGTAGGGCAGCACGGCGTGGGTCGCAGCGCCGAAAAAGTTGGCGTACCAGACGTTGAGCAGCCCCATAAGCAGGGGGACGTTCTGCGCTGCGGGAGCCTGCGCAAAGTGCTCGTCGATCGCCCTGAAACCAGCCAGGAAGTCGGCGAAGTTCTCGGGCCCGATCGCGATGGCCAGCGACGTGCCGACGGCCGAGTCCACCGAGTAGCGCCCGCCTACCCAGCTCCAGAACCCGTAGGCGTTTGCCGGATCGATGCCGAATTCGGCGACCTTTTCGAGATTCGTGGACACGGCGACGAAATGCTTGGAGACAGCGCCTTCCGTCTCGAGCCCGCGCTCGGCGAGGCCGCCCAGCAGCCACGCCCTGCACGCCCTCGCATTCGTAAGCGTCTCCAGGGTGGTGAAGGTCTTGGAGGCGATGACGAACAGGGTGGTCTCAGGGTCGAGGCCGCGGAGCTTCTCCCCCGCGTCCGTCGGGTCGATGTTGGAGATGAAACGGCACTCGAGGCCTTCCTTGACGTACGGCTTGAGCGCCTCGTACGCCATGACGGGCCCAAGGTCCGATCCGCCGATCCCCACGTTGACGACGGTGCGGATCGGCTTGCCGCTGGCCCCCGTCCACTGGCCCGAGCGCACGCGCCTCGCGAGATCGTAGACCCTTTCGAGGACCTCGTGGACGTCGGCGACCACGTTCTGGCCGTCGACCGTCAACTCGTCGGTTGCAGGCCTGCGCAGCGCGGTATGGAGAACCGCGCGGTCCTCGGTGACGTTGATGTGTTCGCCCGCGTACATGGCGTCGCGACGCGCGGCGACGCCCGTCTCGTCGGCAAGTTCGAGCAGAGCCGCGAGGATTTCCTCGTCCAGATAGTCCTTCGACAGGTCGACGAAGAGGTCGGCGGCACGGCGGGAGTAGCGCTCGGCGCGCTGCGGGTCCTCGGCGAATGCGCGCCGGAAATCGGGGACGTAGGCGGAGGAGATCTGGGCAAGCTTCGCCCATGCCTCCGTTTGGGTCGGATCGACGGGTGCGTTCACGTTTCGTTCCTTTCGTTGGCTCCCTCTTGCCCGGCGAACCGCGCTCGGGAAGGTCCTTGTTCTTGGGCCCAATCTTAGACGTTGGCCCTCCGGGCTTTAAGCCCCTGCCTCGGGCTCCTAAAGGTCGGCCTCGGCTGCCTGGGCAAGCGTCAGCACCGCGACAGTGCGCGCCGGAATCGTGACGGTTCCCGTCGCGCGGTCCCATGCGGTGGCCTTGACGACGTCGTCGGAGCCCTTCGCCTGCACCTCGGAGAGCTCGTAGGCTTTGCCCTCCATTCCCTCGATCTTCTCGGTTATCGGCTTGGGCGAGGCGTTGAAAACGGCCAACACGCCGTCGAGCCTTCCGTCGCGGTCCTTGCCCTTCGTGTCGTCGATGCTCATGACCAGAAGGCCGGGAGTCGCCGAGGGGCCCGAGTTCGGGAAGGAGACCTTCTCCCGGATGGAGGCGGCGTCTCCAAGCGTGAACAGAGGAGTGCTCGCACGCAGCTTGAGAAGGTCAAGCGCCTGAGAGTGGGCCGCGGCGATGTCGGCCCTGTCCGGTTTGTTCGCCGGATTGGACATGTAGGAGCTCATCGCCTTCCAACGGACCGAGTTGTCCCTGGCGGGAGGCAGGCCCACGCCGAAGTTGGACTCCTTTCCCGACCAGTCGACGGCGTTGAACCAGTCGCCCGAGTTGTAGGAGTTGCGGTCCATGGACTTCGAACGCAGAAGGTCGGTTCCGGCGTGCCAGAACACGGGAGACTGGCCGAGGGTCGCCGCGGCCAAAGACAGGGTGTTCATCCGCACCCTGTCCGACATGCGGGAGCCTCCGGGCATCTTCCACATGTTGAGGTCGAAGAGGGTCTCGTTGTCGTGGGCGTCGACGTAGTTGACCGTCTCCTCCGGCTGAGTCCCGTAGCCGGCCACCTGGCCGTTGAAGTAGATCTCGCTCCCCTTCTTGAGGGTTCCGTCCGCCGCAAGTATTTCGATGGAGCCGATGTTTCCGGCCAGCCCCACGCGGATGACGTCGGTGTACGACCGCAGCATGTCGGCGTCACCGCCCGCGACTCCGTTGGGATCGGTGAACAGGCCGTTTCCGAAACCCTGCGTGTCGTTCTTCCCGTCGGACTGGGAGCCGTGGACGGCGTCGCGCAGCCTGTCGTTGAACGTCCCTATCCCCGTTCCGCCGAGGGTCCCTTGCACCGACGGCGCGAATCGCGAGCCGTCGGCCGTGGTTCCGAAAGACCAGCCCTCCCCGTACAGGTACATCTGAGAGCCGTCCACGCCGTCCTTGTCCAACGTCAGCGAGTCCAGCTCGGCACGGATTCGCTTCATCGTGTCAACCGAATTGAACTCCATGAGGTCAAAGCGGAATCCGTCCACCTTGTAGGCTTTCGCCCAGGTCAAAAGCGAGTTGACCATGAGCTCCTCGGCCATGTCGTGCTCGGTGGCGAATTCTCCGCAGCAGGGCGTCGTGAGCGTTTGGCCCTCGTATCCCAGGCGGTGGTAGTAGCCGGGGACGATCTTCTCGAACACCGATTTTTCGTCCTGCCCGTGGGCATACGTGTGGTTGTAGACGACGTCCTGGACCACTTGGTACCCGGCGGCGTGGAGATTGCCGACCATGTCGCGGTATTCCGCTGTTCGCTCGCCCCCGTACTGTTTGACCGCGTAAGAGCCCTCGGGAGTCGTGTAATGGAAAGGGTCGTACCCCCAGTTGTAGGCGTCGGTGTCCGCCACTTCGCCGACGGCGGCCTGCTGTTCCTGCGACGTCGCCCCGGAATCGGGCACGTCGACCGTCGCCTGCGCCGCGCGGCTCTCGGGGACCGAGCCGAAGTCGTAGGTGGGCAGAAGATGTATCGTGTTCATCCCCGCGCGGGCGAGCTCGCGAAGATAGGCCATGCCGTGGGAGCCCTTGACAGAGAACGCGCTGTAGGTTCCGCGCAGCCGCTCGGGGACGGTTGCGTCCGTGGCCGAGAAATCGCGCACGTGCATCTCGAGGATCGACCTTTCGGCCTGGTTCGAGATGGCGGGCGCGGCATTCGCCCTCCACGACTCGGGCTGGTACCTCGGGTCGTCCAAATCGAGCACAACCGAGCGCTTTGAATCGGTGGTCAGCCCCACCGAGTTGGGGTCGGTGACGAGATTGTGCGCCACGGTGTCCGCAAGACTCTGTTGAGAGGCGTCTTCCTTCGTGACAGACGTCTGAGGTATGTAGACCTCAACGTCGTAGACGTAGGACCTGTCGGCCCACGAGGCGTCTCCCTCGATCGTCCACGACCCGTCGGACTGCCTTTCCATGGGATGCTCCTCGTACACGGCGACGTCGCCGTTCGCGTACAGGCGGAGGGCGACGGACTTCGCCGTCGGCGCCCATAGCGAGAGGGTGGGCACGCCGCCGTCGAAGGACACCCCGTGCCTGCGGCGCTTGGCAGCGGCAGCGTAGAGGAAGTCAAGCACGCGGGCGGTTTGGAGGGAGGAAAAGGCGATCGGCGCGCCGTCGGCGCCCACTTCCATGACGGCCGTTTGGCCCTTGAGGATCTCGGCGACGTCGATCTTCCCGGAAGGCCGCAGAGCCGTGTAGTCCCTTCCGTCAGGCGTGTATGAAGCCGTGATGTAGGGGTCGCGCCGCTTCTGATCCTCCGTCAGGCCGCCGCCCTTGACGACGAGCTCGACGGAGCCGTCGGCGCCCGTGACGTTCGCGCCCGTGCGCTTCATTCCTCCGCGCGCGGCATAGTAGAGGCGGTAGGCCGCCCCCTCTCCGCTCGGCCACGCTATCGTCTCATCGTCCAGCCACAGACCTATGGCTTGTCCCTCGCCCTTGACGGGCCCGTCCGTTGTGTCCATCGTTCATGCGCGATTCGTTGGTTTTCATGGAACGTATACAGTTTACCCTGTTGCGGCCAGGGAAACACGCGAATTCGGGAACAGGCCCCCGCTTCGTCAGCGGGGGCCTGTCGTCCGAGGACGGCGAGCTTGCCGAAGGGCGGTCGGCGTCTCCGTCATTCGCGAGGAGGCTCCGCGGTCAGCGGCGCAGCCTCGGCATCCGCACGCGGTCCTGCCCACGCGCTTGCGGGCCGCCTTTCCGCCCGCTCACTCGCGCCTCACTTGCGCGTGTGCCGGACTGTCCGCCCGGCGGACTGGTCGACTCCCACGGAGCCGAATCCCGAATCGACTGTCGTCCTTCCCTTCGCGTCCACCGAGACCGCGCGGTACTCCACGAGGGTCCCGTCGGGAATGTCGGTGACGTCGTGGAAGACCCGCGGCTTAGGCCCGGCGGCCGTCCCGAGGACTTTCCACTTGGGGCTTCCCGCGATCCTGTAGGAGAAGGTCGTTTCCGCCCACCTGTCGGCGCCGAGGTCGGCCGAGACCGGAACGAGCGACTGAGTGACGTCCTGGCCGGCGAGCGTCGACGTCGTCCGAACGAGAGCCTGGCCCGAATCCGGCGTGACCGCAATCGAACCCGATCCCTTCGCCAGCTTCTTGTCGGCCTTGTAGACGACCGCCGAGAGGGGCGGAACCTTGACGGTCACCTCGCCGTTCCGCGCAGACCTCACCGACCCCGAGGCTCCGTACAGCGCCCTGTAGGCCGACTTCGGAGTCATCGTCTTGAACCTCGCCTTGGCGGGCGCGGTCGAATTGTTGACGGCCACCACATATTCGGACTTTTGCTTCCTGTCCACTCGGGCGAATGCGTACACCGGGGAGTCGTCGGAGCGGTACAGCTCGATCTGAGCCCCGTTCTCGAGCCCGGGGTGGGCGTGGCGAAGCTTCGCGACGGAGGCGATCTCCTTGTATATCGGCGCCGACGTCGAATAGCGGTCCTTCGACCCCATCTGCGTGCCGTCGGCCAGAGGCTGGTTGACATACTCGGCCGTCTTCGAGGCGAACATCGACTGGCGGGAGTCCTGGTCGCCTCCCGTGCCCATGAAGCCCTGCTCGTCGCCGTAGTAGACGACGGGCTGGCCGCGCATGAGGAACATCATCTTGTGGGCGAGGATCGTGCGGGCCTGGGTGTCGCCTTTGCCCGCCCCCGCGATCATGAAGGAGGCCCTGCCCATGTCGTGATTGCCGAGGAAGGTCGGCTGGTCGGCCGCGCCGGATGTCGGCGTCGTGAGCATGTCGTCCGTGGCGAAGAAGTCTCCGACGGACTTGCTCGGCTTGCCCGCCGCGTAGCCTGTCACCGCCTCCTGGAAACCGAAGTCGAGGGTCGCCCCGAGGCCTGTTCGCCACGTGTAGGGCGCACGCGCCGTGGCCGCGCCGTCGTAGACCTCGCCGAAAGTGAAGAACTTGGGGTTGGACTTCTTAGCGTGGTCGTTGATCTCTTTCGCCCACTTCTTCCAGAACTCGAAATCCACGTGCTTGACCGTGTCGATCCTGAATCCGTCGATCCCGAAATCCATCCATTTCTTGTAGACGTCTGCAAAGATGCGAACCGTCTTGGGGTTTTCCGTCATGACGTCGTCGAGCCCCACGAAGTCTCCGTAGGTGACCGATTCGCCGTTCCACGTCGAATCACCGCGGTTGTGGTAGAGGGTGACGTCGTTGAGCTCGTCGGGGACGACCTTGCCCGTCCGTTTGGGAACGTAGGGGAACGACGTCTGCGCCGACATCTCGGGGAACGTGCTGACCTTCGACGGATCGAAGGGCGTGCCCGACGCGTCTTTGTACGGCGATTGCGCCTTCGTGACGTACGGGGCCGACCCTCCCTGTTGGCCTTCGTAGGAGATGAGGTCCGCCGTGTGGTTGACGATGATGTCGAAATACACCTTCATTCCTCGCGCATGGGCGTCCCGAACGAGCTGGGCGAGCTCCTCGTTCGTGCCCAGATGCGGGTCGATCTGGGTGAAATCGGTGATCCAGTATCCGTGGTATCCGGCCGAAACGTTTGCGCCCGAGCCCTGCACCGGCCGGTTTTTGAACGACGGTGTGAGCCAGATCGCCGTCGTGCCCAAGCCCTTGATGTAGTCGAGCTTCGAGCGCAGGCCCGCGATGTCGCCTCCCTGATAGAAGCCCTTGTGAGTCGGGTCGAAGCCCGAGGCCATGCGGTCGGAGCCGTAGCCTCCCGTGTCATTGGAGGGGTCGCCGTTGGCGAAGCGGTCGGTCATGACGAAGTAGAAGCTCTCGCCGTTGCCCCTCTTGCCGGGAGCTTTGACAAGCCTTCCGTCCTCGGGCGAGAACCCGCCCTTCGTGGGGATCCAGACGCCGACCTTGTGCGTCCTCGGATCGAAGCGGAAAGTCACCTTGGTTCTTCCCGCCACGGAAATCGGCATGTTCGCCGAGCCGTTGCCCCACGAATTGTCCATGGAATGCCCGCCGACGATCTTGTACTCGTACTTCCCGGCCGGAAGAATCGCCTTGTATTCGTACACTCCCCGCGAGTTGCGGGTCATCTCAGTCTGGGTGCACTTCTCGTCCCAGTCGCGGCAGCCCGAAACCTCATTTTGCAGGCTCCCGACGACGGCGAAGCCCGAATCGGCCGCAGACGCTGGAATCGATACGAGCGCGCTGGCCGCCAGCGCGCAGGCTCCTGCAAAAGAGACCCCTGTCCTCGTACGGAAAATCTTGCGTTTCATTGCCCATCCTTCCCGTTCGGCCCGCACCGCCTCTGTGCTCGAGAAAACCGAACTTAACCAAATCGTAGACAGTGGCGGACGCCACTTCAAGAGGGAAAAGGAAGTGAAAATTCAACAGTTTGGGCGACGGATG
>CAJPTB010000048.1 GCA_905373325.1 uncultured Ancrocorticia sp. | reverse complement strand
TCTCCTCCGACGTTTTCTGCACCGGTGTCGGTTTGCCGAGCCGGTGCGTGACTTCCGGCTCGTAATTCAATCTTAAACTAGGAGACCGTGTAAACCCATACTGCGAGAGGCGGATTTCGTCACGATTCCCCCTCCGCCCCGGGCATTGCGAACGAGGCGTACGCGGTTTGAGCCTCCCGCGGCCCTATCCGCGCAGGGACGGATCCGAGAGATTGAGAGGCTGCAACCGCTCATGAGATTGAAGGACAGACTGCAACCGCGTACGAGATTGAAAGGCAGACTGCAACCGCGTACGAGATTGAAAAGCCGCAGCGGCGTGAACCGCCCGAGGGCGTAAGGTCACAGACAAGAGGCTCAAGAGAGTGTGAGCCACCTAAGGGACTCGAACCCTTGACCGTCCGCTTACAAGGCGGGTGCTCTACCAACTGAGCTAAGGTGGCGCGGACGCTCCCGGAGCGAACGCCCCTCTATCTTGCCAGACGCAGGCAGTTTACCCAAGCCGGAACGCTCCCTTAAGGAGACGTCCGGCCGAAGTGCGCTCACAGCGACGCCGCCGCGCCAGGGCGTGGAAAGGCGGGGCGACGTCACACGTCGCCCCGCCCTATGCATTGGTTAGAAGAGCCGCGGGCCGGCCCTGCCGGAGACTGCTTGTCAGCCCTTCGGCGTCGCCGGTTCGGCGTCGGAGGCCTCGAGCTTGTGGCCGGCGACTTTTTCAACTTCGGTCAGCAGCTTGCCCTCGGTCCAGTCCTCGAGCCTCTTCCCGTTGATCGTGACGGTCGGGGTGCCTTGGTGCCCGGCGTCGGCGAACTTCTTGGCCGCATGCTGGAGGAAAGGACCGTAGCGATTCTTGCTCAGGGTGCTGTTGAGGCCTTTGAGCACGTTGTCGGGCACGCCGACCTTCTTTGCGACGTCGAGCGCGACCTTCTTATGCTCCGACTCCGAGGGAATGCCCTTCTGCCGGGCGAAGATCGGGGCGGAGACGTCGGCGAAGTACTTCGTGTGGAAAGCGGCGTAGTACTGCGGAGCCTTTTCGGCGATGTAATAGTCGGCCTGACTGGCTACGTCCGAGAACTTTTGCTGGAGGACCGACAGGGGAACAATCTCAAGGGTTATCTCGCCTTTGCCAGCGAGGTTCACAAGCTTGTTGCCGTATTCCTTCTCGAGGTCGTTGCAGTGGGTGCACGCGTAGTCGGAGTAGATGCGAACCCTCGGTTTGCCGGCGTTCTTCGCGCCCGCCCGAGTTGTGCCTTCGGAAGAGCCCTTCCCGACGGAGATGACGCCGTCGGCCGAAACGTTCGCGCTTGGACTTTCCTTCGGCTTCGTCTCCTCTCCCTTCTTCGTGCCGCTCCAGATGACAAAGACGACGGCTGCGACGACGAGGATGACAGCAAAGGAGCTGCCCAACGCCACGAGCAAGCGCGTGCGCTTGGCGCGTTTCGCCTCCGCCTGCTGGAGAAGGCGGGCTTTCTCGCGGGCCTGCTGCTGCCTCTGCTGCTTCGTCATGTAGGGCGAATTCATCATCCCCGGGGTGTTTCGTGAAGCCATGCGCACGATTGTAGGCGAGCATGCTGTGGAGAAACTAGTAAGCTCTTGTGATCGTTCTGTCACCGTTTGTTCGCGGGGGCCGTCGAAGACATCCCCCGTCCCACCGCGCCGCTCCGCCTCTCAATCGCGCTACTCCGTCTTTAGGAAGGAAGGCGTGTCGTCAAACGGCGCCCAATCGGGATACTGCCGAGCGGAGGAGTAGAGGACGCCGAGCGCGGTGAGAGCGACGAGGACCACACCCCAGAAGTACTTGTACGACCTGACCGGGGCGATCGCGGCCATGAGGTTGCGGGCGCCGAGCCTCGCGGGGGCGTTGAGGGCGTTGAACCACGCGACTGTCATCGCTATGACGACGCCGGCAAAAGTGCCGAGCCGGGGCTCCGAGGGAACCGCGAGGCTCAAGCCCCACAGCGCAGCCCCGCCTAGGGCGACGCCGATGCCGACGCTCAACGCCTGCTCAAAGACGGTTTTCAGGAATATGCCGGGCAGCCTCAGCGCCACGCCCCATTTCTCGCCCGAGAACTTGCCGCCGCGGGCTCGGCGCCGGGCGTTGAGGCTCCGGCAGGACGATCCGATCATTGCGAGTGCGAACGCCGCAAAGGCATATGCGCCCATTCCCGCTATCGGGAATCGAACGGCGAAGGAAAGAATCGCGAGGGCACCGAGAAACACGATAAGGCGGACAGTCGGCGCAGGACGCATCCATTCCGGGGTTTCACCCGGCGCGTCGGGCCCCTGCCCGCCAATGAACTCATTCCACGTCGGCGGATTGAGCGAGCCCGGAGGCTGCGGCTGCGAGGGTTGGAGCCCGGCTTGCGCCTGCCCAAACTCTTGGCCGAGATTTCCGCGGCGCCCTAGCTCTTCGGGAAGCGGTGCGACGGGGACCGACGGCGGCATCTGGGACGGCGGGGCAGCCATCGGGGGCTCAGCCGAGATGACCTCGGTCGGCGGCGCGGCCCGAGAACCGGACCGAGCATCGTCGCCGACGCCGAAATCCCCGACGGGAAGGATCTCAGTTCGGCCGCCCCCGGAGCCGCCCCCTCCGGCGGGAAGGACCTCAGTGCGTCCGCCGCCGTAATCGGCGCCGCCGGAGGGAAGAACCTCGGTTCGCCCCTCACCGTAATCGGCGCCGTCGGCGGCGAGAACCTCGGTTCGGCCGCCGGAGTCAAACCCGCCGGAGGGAAGGATCTCGGTCCGGCCGCCGCTGAGTCCAGACGCTCCGAGGACTTCCGTCGCCGACCCTCCCAGCTGGGCTCTCCGCATCCGGAGGGCGGTTTCCGGGCCTTCATCCCACCCGCGGGCGTCGTCGCTCTGACGGGCGTCGTAGTCTGCGTCGCCGTATCCGTCGGGCCCGTCGTCGTATCCGAGAGCGCCGGGAGATCGAAGCGCTTCGGCTGCTCCGTCCCCGACTGCAGAGCCGCCGAGAACCTCGGTGGCGCCTGCGTCCGCCGTTCCGCCCAACACTTCGGTGGCGCTCTCGGGCCTTCCCGGGTACTGGCCCAACACCTCGGTGGCGCCGCCTCGCGAGGCGGTTTCGCCGGTGACGAGGGGCTCAAAGGTGTCGCCCTCCCCCGTTGCGGAGTCCGCGGCGGCAAGGCTTCCGACTCCCCCCATCACGCCGGCGATGCCGGCGAAGGCGGCGCGCGGCCCGGAAGAGGCGTCGTCGAACCGGCCGGTCTTGAGCACCGCGACGAGTTCGTCGATCCCAATCCGGTCCTCGATGTCCGGCGCGAGAGCGCGCACGAAGGCGGCAGCCGCCGGGCCCTGAATGCCGACGATGTCCGGCACCCCCTCGAAAACCCTGCGCATGATCGCCTGCGGATTGCCCTTGCCGAAAGGCGCCCGACCCGTAGCGGCGAAGGCGAGGACGGCGGCCAACGCCCACCAGTCCGCGGCTTCATCTGGGTTGGCGCCGTTGATGACGCGCGGATCGCAGTACCCCGGCGTGTGCGCAACCGAGCCGGGCACGGTCAGGCGCGAATCCTCATCGACCTGCGCGATTCCGAAATCTATGAGCACGGGCCCGTCCGGGCCCAGCATGACGTTGGACGGCTTGAGGTCTCGGTGGAGGACCCCCGCCTCGTGGATCGCCTCTACCGCCTGGCGGAGATGCTCGGCGAGTTCGACCAAGTCTTCCCCTTCGAACACCCCCGAATCGACGACGTCTTGCTCCAACGTCGGCCCGTCTATGAGTTCCGTCACGATAAAAGCCTCGTCGGCGTCGGTCTCGGCGTCCAAAACCTCGGCGACGTAGCGGCCGCGCACCTTCTGGAGCATCGCGACTTCTCGGCGAAGGCGCTCCCGCCCCGAGTAGTCCACCACCAAGGCCGGATGCAAAAGCTTGAGGGCGACGCGGACCCCGGCGCCGTCCTCCGCCTCGAAGACGGTGGACATGCCGCCCGCGCCGATTCGCTTGATGAGCCTGTATCCGCCAATGTTCATCTGCCTACGCACACCTCTACGCTATCGAAGGACGCCCCCTGCGCGCTCGTTACGCTCCCTGAGCAGGCTGTGCACGAATCGCCAAAAAGGCAGATTTGCGTTGGGAAGTCGCAATTCTGCGTCCTTCTGCACATGTCTCCCCAAAAAAGTGGCACGCTTAGCGCGTTTCTGTGTAATAATTTTCACGGGTGTTTTAAGCATCCGTGTCAGAGTCGACACTTTGGCACTCTTCACTCGGACCGTCCGGCACGTTCCTGCCGGTGAAGGGCCCATTTGAATATGGCAACTGTGACCTTTAACGGGGCTACTCGCCTCTACCCGGGCTCGGAGAAGCCCGCAGTCGATCACCTCTCTCTGGACATCAACGACGGAGAATTCCTCGTTCTGGTCGGGCCTTCGGGCTGCGGCAAGTCCACCTCGCTGCGCATGCTCGCAGGTTTGGAGCAAGTGGACGACGGAACCGTCTACATCGGCGACGACGACGTCACCTACGTTCCGCCGAAGGACCGGGACATCGCCATGGTGTTCCAAAACTACGCCCTCTACCCCCACATGACCGTGGCGGACAACATGGGCTTCGCCCTCAAAATCCAAGGCGTGCCGCGCGAAAAGATCCGCCAACGCGTGGTCGACGCCGCCAAGATCCTCGACCTCGAGCCCTATCTCGACCGGAAGCCGAAGGCGCTCTCCGGCGGGCAGCGCCAGCGCGTGGCGATGGGCCGCGCAATCGTGCGCGAACCGCGGGTCTTCCTTATGGACGAACCGCTGTCGAACCTGGACGCGAAGCTCCGCGTCCAAACCCGCACCCAGATCGCCTCGCTCCAAAAGCGGCTGGGAATCACCACCGTGTACGTGACCCACGATCAGACCGAGGCCCTGACGATGGGCGACAGGATCGCCGTGCTCAAGGACGGCCTGCTCCAGCAGGTGGGCATGCCGAATGAGATGTACTCCTCGCCCGCAAACGCCTTCGTCGCCGGATTCATTGGCTCCCCCGCCATGAACCTGGGGCGCTGGCGCGTCGTCGGCAACACCGCCGTCTACGGCGACTCTTCCCTTCCCGTTCCGTCGAGCGTCGCGAACTCCCTCACCCGCGAAGACAACGGGCAAATCGTCGTCGGCTTCCGCCCAGAGGCCCTCTTGTGGAACTCGGACGACACATACGCGCCGAACCCCGACGAGGGCGCCCCGCTGGGCAAGATACCGCTCAAGGTGACGCTCGTCGAGGAGCTCGGATCGGACGCTTACGTCTACGGCCACGTGGTCGGCTCCGATCGCGAAGTCGAGGAGTTCGGCTCCGGCGACGGTTCGGACCTCGTGACGATTCGCATCGAACCTGATAGAGTTCCAGCTCCCGGGGAAGTGATCCTCGTGGAGCCGAACCCGGATCGGATTCACTTCTTCTCTGCCAGCAGTGGCGAACGGATCAACTGATGGCGTTCGGGGCCGGGGTTTGAAAGAGCATCCCCCGGCCCTCGCCGTTTCCAGGCGGGGCTGCGGAAGGAGAAAAAGACGTCTTCTCGCCCATTGGGCGTAGCCCATATTTAAATAGAGGCACCTCAAAGGACGAGGAGATAAGTAAAATATAACCAATACGCGCAAATATCATGGATAATTCAATTCAACAACTCAAACCAGTTCCAAAGAAGGAACGGGTATCGTCAGAGTCGACGAGACGCTCAAAGGCCTCCAAGAAGGCGAGGCCGGTGAGCTCCTCGCTGCGGATCACCGCGGCCAAGCCCGATGCGGCCCTTCTCGACCTTCCTTGGGACAAACCGTTGAGCCGATGGCCGGACAGCATTGTGGCTGCTCTTCCTCAGGGCATTTCCCGCCACGTCGTGCGATTCGTCCACCTGGACGGGCGCATTCTGGCCATCAAGGAGATCGGCGATTCCGCGGCCCATCACGAGTACCAGATGCTGCGCACGCTTCAGCGGCTGGACGCGCCCTGCGTCGAACCGATAGCCGTCATCACCGGGAGGACGACCCGTTCGGGCCACGCGCTCAACTCGGTCTTCGTTTCGGAGCATCTGCCGTACTCACTTCCCTACCGCGCTTTGTTCGGCCAGTATCAGCGCCCTGAAACGGTCGACAGGCTCATCCGAGCCCTTTCGGTTCTGCTCGTGCGGCTTCACCTCCTCGGATTCTTCTGGGGCGACGTTTCCCTTTCCAATGCGCTGTTCCGGCGCGACGCCGGGGAATTCGCCGCATACCTCGTCGACGCCGAGACGGGCGAGGTCTACGACGGGATCACCCAGGGCAAGCGGCTGTATGACATCGACGTGGCACGCACGAACATCATCGGCGAGCTCATGGATCTGCAGGCGGCGGGCCACCTTTCCGAGGATTACGACACCATCGACATCGGGAACCGGCTGGTCGCGCAGTACACGACCCTGTGGGACGCGCTCACCGGAGAGACCACGTTCTTCACGGACGAAAAGTGGCGGGTGAACGAGCACGTCAAACGCTTGAACGAGCTGGGCTTCGACGTCGACGAGCTTCAAATCGTCGCCGACGAGGACGGCCGGAGGATTCGGATCCAGCCGAAGGTGGTGGACGCGGGGCACTTCTCGCGCAAGATCATCCGCCTGACCGGCATGGACGTTCAGGAGAACCAGGCGAGGCGGCTCATTCAGGACATCGAGCAGTACCGCGTGGCGGCGAACAAGAGCTCGTCGCTTCCGATCGCGGCACACGACTGGATGACGAACGTGTTCGAACCGATGATCAACGCCGTGCCAAGCGAGCTCAAGGGCAAGCTCGAGCCCGCCGAGCTGTTCCACCAGTTCCTCGACCACCGCTGGTACATCTCGGAGCAGGCCGGCCGCGACATCCCCATGGACGAGGCGATTGCGAGCTTCATCGACAACGTCTTGCGCCATCAACGCGACGAGCGCTCCTACATCGTGGTCAGCGGGGCGACGCCGATCACCAGCGCCAGCCCCATCACCGGCGACAGCCCGATCACCGGCGACAGCCCCATCACGGGAGACAGCGCTCCCTCCGTGGAATCGGGCGACGAAGATGAGTTCGACGACGAATTCGACGAAGACAAGTACGACTCGTAAACCGCGTTGCCCGGCCGAGCGGACGCTCTGGCTGAGCGGTTGAACGCACCGGGGGTGGGACGGCCTTTTAGGCCGTCCCACCCCCGGTTTATGCGATTGGCGGGTCTACATGCATTGGCGGGTCTATATGATTGGCCGGCCTATGCGATCGGCCGCTTTATGCGGCTGACCGCCTCAATTCGAAGAACGCAGGCGACCGCCGGTCAAAGAGCCGTCGGCCGACGGGCAAGCCCCTCCGACTCGGATCGCAGGCCCTTCGGCCTTGCCAGGCGAGCCGAAACCAGCCGAACCCCGCGAACCGGTCCCGCGCTATGAGCTTTTCAGCTCGGCGAGGACGATTTCGGCCAGCTGGATGGCGTTGAGGGCCGCTCCCTTGCGCAGGTTGTCGCCCACGATGAACATGGCCAGGCCGCGGCCGTCGGGCACCGACTGGTCGGTGCGGATCCGGCCCACGTAGCAGGGGTCCGTGCCGGCTGCGCGCAGCGGCGTCGGCACGTCGTCAAGTTCCACCCCGGGGGCGCCCGCGAGGATCGCCCTGGCTTCGTCGGGCGTCACAGGCTTGGCGAACTCGGCGTTGACGGCCAAACCGTGGCCCGAGAACACCGGGACGCGCACGCACGTGCCGGAGACGGCCAAATCCGGCGCCTCGAGGATCTTGCGCGATTCGTTGCGGAGCTTCTGCTCCTCGTCGGTCTCCTCGGACCCGTCGTCGACGATCTTGCCGGCGAGCGCCACCACGTCGAAGGCGATCGGCGCAACGTAAACGGAAGGCTCGGGAAGGTCCACAGCGGCGCCGTCAACGGCGAGCTTGGCTATATCCTGATCCGCAGCCGAGCGAATCTGCCCTTCGAGTTCTTTGACTCCAGCGAGCCCGGAGCCGGAGACGGCCTGGTAGGAGGAGACGACGAGGCGGGTCAGCCCGTACCGGTCGTGAAGCGGCTTGAGAACGGGCATCGCGGCCATGGTGGTGCAATTGGGGTTGGCGATAATCCCCTTCGGACGATCCTTGATCGCGTGGGGGTTGACCTCGGAGACGACGAGCGGAACCTCGGGATCCTTGCGCCAGGCGGACGAGTTATCGACGACTACCGCGCCGGCGGCCGCGAACTTCGGGGCGTATTCGAGGGACGTGCCGCCGCCCGCGGAGAACACGGCGACGTCTATCCCGGAAAGGTCGGCGGTCGCCACGTCCTCGACCACGACGTCTTTGCCCCGGAAGGGGAGCACTTTGCCCGCGGATCGGGACGAGGCGAAGAAGCGGACGTCGTCGACGTCGACGTTCCTCTCCTCGAGAAGCGTGCGCATGACGCGGCCGACTTGTCCGGTCGCTCCAACGACTGCGAGGGTTGTCATCTTCCAGTACCTCCGTATACGACGGCCTCAGACTCGCTGTCGAGGCCGAATGCTGTGTGGACTGCGCGAGCGGCCTCGTCGAGGCGCTCGGGGTCGACGACCACGGAGATTCGGATCTCCGATGTCGCGATCATGTCGGCGTTGATGCCCAGGTCTCCCAGCGTGGCGAAAAGCTTGGCCGAAATGCCCGAGTGGGACCGCATTCCGGCGCCCACCACGGACAAGATGCCGATGTCCTCGGACACGCGAATCTCGCCGAAGCCGAGCTCCCCGCGATGGCTCTTCAGCGCCTCGACCACTGCGGCGACCTCCGCCTTGGGGAGGGTGAAGCTCAGGTTCGACACGTCGGGCGCCGCGACGGCCGTGTTTTGGACGATCATGTCGATGTTGCCGTCGATTCCGGCCACGATGGCGAAGATCTTCGACGCCATTCCGGGAACGTTGGGCACGCGCGTGATCGTGACCTTCCCTTGGGAGCGGTCGTGGGCGACGCCTGCGACGACGGGCGCTTCCAGGGCTTTGTCTTTCATAGTTTTCTCGTCCACGATCCAGGTGCCTTCCTTGTTTGAGAATGACGATCGCACGTGCACGGGCACGTTGAACTTTCGGGCGAATTCAACGGCTCGCAGGTGAAGGACCTTCGCGCCGTGGGCGGCCAGTTCGAGGGTTTCCTCGTGGGTCATGTAGGGCAGCTGCCTGGCCGCGGGGACGATTCGCGGGTCCGCGGAGAACACGCCGTCGACGTCGGTGTAGATCTCGCACACGTCCGCGCGCAGGGCCGCCGCGAGCGCGACGGCCGTGGTGTCGGACCCTCCACGCCCGAGGGTGGTGACGTCGTTGCGGTCGTTGACCCCCTGGAATCCGGCGACGATCGCGACGGAGCCTGATTTGATCGTCCGTGCGATTCGCTCCGGGACGACGCCGACGATCGAGGCCTTGCCGTAGTGGGCGTCGGTGCGCAGGCCCGCCTGCTGGCCGGTGAAGGCGTGCGCGGCGACCCCGAGCGAGTTGACCGCCATCGACAGGAGCGCCATGGAAATGCGCTCGCCCGCCGTCAGCAGGATGTCCATCTCGCGGGCGGGGGCGTCCGG